>JANNRU010000638.1:0-8912 GCA_031401755.1 Acidobacteriota bacterium
CCCCCCGTTCACGGTGACCGCCGCGGAGAAAGAACCCAACACGGCGGTGTTGGTGATCGTATTCAGGGTCGCTCCGTTGATGAAGCGCACGGTCGATGTGCCAGTTGTCGGGGAAGCCGTGGTGTTAGAGAGGGTCAGCGAATTGCCACCGGCATTCAAGCCGTCGATGGTGACGCTGTCCGCGCCATTGAGGTCGATCAACGGACTGCCGGCCGTAGTCGCGCCGCTGATCGTGCGCGCAAGGCCGCCGACTGGTTTGATCGCGATCGCGCTGTACGATGCGGGTACCACTCCGCTGGCGTTGAGCACCGCGGTGCCGGCCAACTCGTCGGTGTTCCCGCAGACCTCGACGTTGATCGTGCCGGTGGAGGTCCCCGCGTTGATCGCGGCGAAGGCCGCGGTCAGCGTCGCGTACGGCGTCGGTCCCGTGTCACCCCCCGTGGCCTCGATTTCAATCGGGCCGGCGGTGTCGCAGGTGCCGAGGGCCGCCATCGCGGGCCGCCCCGTGAAGGCCAGTACCGCTAAGACCGAGACCAGCAGCGTGATCCAACGTTTGGCAAAGCGCGTCGTCATACTCGTCACTCCTCGGCGTAGCGCCGGTGGGCTTCAGAAACGAAAGACTTTTGGAGGGAAGTCGGCAAACCCGGGTCGCGGACGTAAGCCTTTCGGCAAGGTCCAGAAACTCAGGACTCAGACTCGGCCCCCCCTGCGATCTGGGTCGCGATGCTTATAGGACAAAGCGCCGTCGCCGACGAGTCGCATGAACATGTGATCGTGGGGGGTCGCCCCGAGACGAGGGCCGAGGACGGGTCAGACCAGGCCGGCGCGAATCGCCTGGCCCACGGCCTCGGCGACGTTGTGCACCTGGAGTTTGCGGTAGATTCGCCGCACGTAGGTCCGAACGGTATCCAAGCTGATCGACTCCGCTTCCGCGGCCTGCTTGTAGGAGAGCCCCCGCGCCAGGTGGCGCAGGACGGAGAGCTCGCGATCCGACAGCTCCACGGACAGGGGAGTCGCCGGCTTTGGATTCGAGACCCGGAGGAGATCGAGAACGATTCGGGCCACGCCCGGGGTCAGGGGTGAGCCTCCGGCCGCGATTGAGCCCAGCTGCTCGGCCAGCTCATCGGGCGAGTTCTTTTTCAATAGGTAACCGTCGGCCCCTGCGCAGATCGCCTGTAGGATCGCGGCGGGGTCCTCGAAGACGGTCAGCATCACGATCGGCAGGTCAGGGAGGAGCCGCTTGAGTCGCTGGGCCGCCTCGAAGCCGGACATGCCGGGGAGTTCGACGTCCAACACGGCGATGTCCCAGGGCGGGCTTCCATCGGTGAAGCGGGCGGTCTCTGCCGCCGAGAGCAGTTGTTCGGCAGACGAGAAGACCGCCGCTGCCTCGAAGCCCGGCTCGCTCTCGAAGAACGCGACCAACCCGGCGCGGTAATGCGGATCGTCCTCGGTGACCACTACCCTCAACGACATGCGTTCTCCCCATCGTTGTTGTCCTTCTTCGCGAGGTTTCGAGCCAGTCGCACGATCATGCGACTTTGCGGCCGGTCCGCGGCGCGCCGCGCGAGCGCGGTGAAAAGGCCAGCCGCACCTCGGTGCCTCCGCCGACGGGCGTGCTCCAGGTGAGCACGGCGCGGATTTCCGCAGCTCGTGCACGCATCGCCGAGACCCCGAGGCCGCTGCCGCCCGACTCAGGCACGCTGTGGGACGCTGGGTCGAAGCCGCGACCGTCATCCGTGACGGTCAAGACCCAGCGCCGTTCGTGGGGTCGCAGCGCGAGACGCACGTGGCGGGCTTGTGAGTGACGGGCGGCATTGTGCAGCGCCTCCAATCCGATCAACAAAACGTTTCGGCGCACGGCCAACGACAACTCCTCGCGCGCGAGGGCGGAGGGCAACTCGACGTCGAGAACCGGAGCATCGCCCGGAAAGAGCGCCGACCCCCGCTCGACCAGATGGGCGGCCAGGGAGGCGATGTTCGCCTCCCCGGGTTTGAGCGACCAGACGATGTCGTGGAGTGAGGTCGCCAGTTCCCCGGCCACCGTGCGGATCTGTTCGGCTAGGGCTTCGCGGCGAGAGGCTGCCAGATCGGGCCGCCGCATGACGCGAGACAGGAGGCCGATGCTGCCTAGGCCCGATCCCAGATGGTCGTGAAGGTCCCGGGCGATCCGTGCGCGCTGGTCCGCCAGCCGCGCCTGGACCGCGAGGCGCGCGCGGAACGCGGCAATGATGGCCCCGAAAGCCAGCAGGGTCAGAGCAGCCCACAGCCACGGAGACTGACGCCACGGCCGAGGCACGTGGAAGTTGAATCGCTCGGGAGTGGCGGACCAGTGCTCGCCGTCGAGGCTGGCTTCGACCTCGACGTCGTAGACCCCCGGCGTCATCTCCGAGAATCGAAAGAGGGGCTCCCGCGTTGGCTTCTGCCAGGGCTCTTTCGGGTGCAGTCGCAAGCGGTAGCGCAAACGGGTGGGATCGCGAAAGCTCGCTGCGGCAAAGCGCAAGCTCATCCGGCGCCAGCCGAGCGGCAACTCGAGCGCGCGAGCGATCGGCATCGACTCGCCGTCGACCGTGATGGCGACGAGCGCGACGGACGGTGCGGTGACGGTCGATCGGCGCGCCGAGACCGGGACGTGGATCACCCCGGTCGCCGACGCGAGCCACAGCGAGCGGTCCTTGGACTCGCGGATGTCGGTAATTTCCAGCGAGGGCAGCGCCTGCCAGGCGCCCAGCGACTCCACGATCTCCCAGCCTTTATCCGTGTCGACCCGTTCGAGGACGCGTACGGCGAACCCCATTCCCGCGATCCAGATTCCGCCGCCGGCGGCGGGTGCGAGCGCGCGAATCATCCGAGTGGGCAAGTCGTCGTTGCCACCCAGGCGCGTCCAGGTTCCGTTGCGGTGCGAGAGGACGCCGCGCTCGGAAGTGGCGGCCCATAGGTCGCCGCTCGGTGATTCGATGAACCCGGCGACCGCGCCGTGCGCCGCAACCGTGTGGCAGCGCCAAGTGCGCGGACCCGCATCGTTCGTCGCCTGGCAGATTTCATCACGGCCGACACGGTTGACGAACAGCCGACGGTCCCGGGTCTCGTAGACCGCGATGGGGAAGGCCCCGTCACCCCAAGCGTCGTCGCGGATCGCCACAGCCGGCGCTTGCCCGGCGAGCGGAGGTAGGCGGACGAGTCCCAGATTCGTTCCCAGCCAGCGGCCGCCATCCGCAGCCACGGCACAACGCGCGGCATTTTTTAGGCCGGCGAGGGGATGTCGGAGGAACGGGCGACCGGGCACCCACTCGATCAGGGCTTCGTCGACGACCGCCCAGGCGACGCCCCGGCCGTCGACGCAGACCGGCTCGTTCGAGCGCAGCGCTGTCGTCGTCAGTTCCCATCGTTCCGGACCTCGCGAGACGACGACCGGGCTGGCGCTACCCGACGTGGTCACGATCAACCCGCGGGGCCCAACCTCGATCGAACGGCCGGACGACGCGCCGGGAAGTCTCCAGCTCGCCGTGTCGGGCTCGGGAAAGTGCACCAAGCCGTCGCCGGTCGCGCCCCACAGGCCGCCCTCGCGATCGACCAGCAGGTCGCGCCATTCGCGCAGTGCTTCACGAGTTTCGACGCGCTCCGGCGAAAACCCGGGCTGTAACGCGGTCAGCGTGTCCTCGTAGGCGATCCACAACACTCCGTCACGATCGACGATATCGAGTACCGTCGACGTGCCGGCGAGCAGCGGCCGGGCGTTTCCCGCCGTGAGATCGAGCACCGCGCCGCCGAGTGTGCCGGCGACGATCCGACCGTCGTCGAGCTCGGCCGCCACCGTGCAGTCCGCGCTTCCGGCCAAGCGGAACGCCTCACCGGTGGGAGTGATCCGGTGCAACCCGTCGTCGCGCGCCTCGAAGACCGCCCCACCGCGGCCCGGACCGATCAGGGTTCGCGGCTGTTCGGTACCTGGCGGTTCACCCAGGCCGACCCGCCGCCAATCGGCTGCGACATTTCGACGCCACAGGCCGTCGGGAAGCTCGATCCACAGCGCGCCGTCGTCCGCGACCATTCCCGACGCGACCTGGCCGAGGGGTGCGCCCGAGGGGCCCAGGACGGCGACGGGCGTTTCGCCCGCGGCGGTCCACACGGCACCGGTCCGCACGGAGCGCCAGAACACCCCCTGTGCTCCGCTCCCGCGCAATAACTGAGCGTCCTCGCGGTCGACCGTGTGGAAGACGCGACCGTCGTAGCGCGCCATGCCGGCCGGCGTGGCGACCCAAATGAAACCCTCGTCTCCTTGCGCCAAGGAATGGAGGCGAGAGACCGGCAAACCGTCGCGCCAATCCAGACGCCGGTAGAGCCGATCCTGACCCTCGACAAGCGAACCTTCGAGCAGGGCGGCGAAGGCCAAAAGGCCACGGAGGCAAAGACGCAACGAGACCCCCCAAGGGATGGGTCATTCTACTCGCGGCCGGAGGTCAGACTCGCCGCTACGGGCAAGTCCGGCTCGAGTCCTTCACCAGACTCCCGCAAAACGCGCTTGCGGCCGCCCCGTTTCTTTCGCCGTCTGTCGCCGCGCCCCACGAACCTTCGACACCGTTGCCCGTGTCGTTGACCATCACGAACCACAGGCTGCCGCTTGGCGCAGCGGTCCAGGTCAAGGGCGACGTCACCCCACAGACCGAGCCCGCCAGGCCGAGCGTGGCGACCTGATCCAGCGGACCGTAGATCAACTTGGTGGAAACGGCGGGGCACGCGGCGTTCCAGAGGACCTCGATCATCGATCCGTCATCGACGAGGCGCGAGGCGCGCATATCGGGTGAAACGGGCGGAGGCGCTTCGGGGTCGGTCGTGCACGCATGAACGGTGCACTCGGACGGCGCGGTGTAGCTGATCGAAACGTTGTCCACGTACCAGAACCACTCGAAATCGGCGGCGTAGTAGCGCCAGCGGACCTGAACGTTCGTCGCCCCGGCCGCCAGCGCCGTCAGGTCGACCGTCTCGTGCTGCGGGTTGGCGGTCGACGCTCCCGTCCAGCGCCGCAGGTTGACCCAAGCGCCGCCGGTGGCCGACGAGCGTAGGTCGAGGTCGGCGATCTCGGTCTGGAATTGACGGAACCAGTGGTCGAACTCGACGGTCGCCGTCGCGGCGGCCGTCAGGTCGATCGCCGGCGTGACGAGTTGTTCGTCGAAGGCGACCCCCGAACCGGCACAGTCCGAATCTACCGCGGCCCAGCGCCCGGCGATCGGTGCGGCGGGGTCGGTGTTGGCGCAGCCGCCGGGGTCGGTCGCGTCGTCGGCGTACCAGGTCTCGCCGGCTCCTCCGCCGTCCACGACGTTCCAGGAAGCCGGAATACCCGAGCTGAAATCCTCGGATAGCGCGAGACTTCCGCCAGTAACGGCCAACCCGATCGTCTGGGTGAAGGACGGGTTCCAGACCCCCTGGTCGCTGGCAATGGCCAGGGCGAACTGCAACGCGCTGCCGCAGGCGAGATCCTCGGGGAGCTGCACGGTGACATGCGGCGCATGTGAGGTCGCCGTCGAACCCGCGGCGATCGACGGGAAGCTGGCCTGCCCGTCGACGATGAGCACGCCGGGCGTCGAGGAGCTCAGCGTCGCCGAAACGCCGGTGAGTGTCGTCGATCCGTCGTTTGCGAGTGTGATCTTGAACCGGATCTCCTCGCCTGGATCCCAGATAGAGTCGGTCGAACCCACGCCGCCGGCCGAACAGGTGTCGGCATCGAGCAGGTGCGCGGCGTACGCGGCGTTGGGTCCGCAGGCCTCCGCAGGGTAGGTCAGATGCAGGGTCCACGAGTTGATGGTGCCGACGTCGGCGCCCGCTTGATCGACCACGCGCAAACGCCAAGCTCCCGCGGCGTTGATGCCGTCGGTCGCGGCGAGCGGCTGGTCGGGCCGGAACGACCCGGTGAAGGGTGGCGTGCCGGAGGCGATCGCGGTCGCGGCCTCGTCGTCGAACAGGGTGGAAACGAAGTTGTCGCCCCCGCCGCCACGCCGATTGGCGAGCGTGATCGTCTGGTTCGTCGGCGTGATCAGGGAAATCACGAGGTCTCCGGTGTAGGGGTGCGTAATGTTGACGACCACGTTGACGTCAAGGACGGTCTTGTTGTCGGCCACCGTAATCGTGCTCGTCGCCCCGGTCGGGTTGTTGTCCGGGATCGGGACCGGCGCGCCCGTGGCCGGGTATTCCGGGCTGACGTTCGCGCCGGTGGTGAACGGGAACATCGCGCCCCCGTTGTTGGCCGTGGCCGAGTTACCCGCCGCATCGACCGAGGCGACCGAGAAGACGTAGTTCCGGCACTCCTGCAAGGTCTGCAAGGTGATCGAGTGCGAAGTCGCAAGCGTTCCCTGGGTCGTGGTCGACGAGCCGGGCGGGGTCAGGCCCCAGGTCACGGCGCTGTCGGCCGGCTCGTTCGTGGTCCAGGTCACCAGGGCGCTCGATCCGGTGACGTTCGTGACCTCTACGTTCGTGATGATCGGGGGCGCGCAATCGACGGTCGCCGTGTCCTCGACGACGATGCTCGACCCGCCCGCGCCGTTGTCGGCGTCGATGTAGCGCACCGTGAGCGTGTCGGCGTTGACGACCGAGAGGACGCCGTTGCCTGGGACCACGGGTCCGCCCGTGGTCTGAAAGTTGCCGGCGAAGCTGCCGGAGCCGGGCTGGATCGCAGTGAGCACGACGTTTTCGGGTGGGGTCTCGGTGCTCGAACGGACCGCGACGGTCACGGTCGATTGCCCCTGCAGGTGATCGTCGCGGAGCTGGATCGCGACCGCGTCGCTGCAGGCGTAGAGGCTCTCGGTCAGCACGACGGTTCCGGCGAGCTGGACGGAGCAGGTCGTCTCCGCGACCCCGTCCATGGCCACCGCCCCGGTCCCGGTCGGGTCGAGCCAGTTCGACAGGCGGGTGGTCGCTGTTCCGCCGCCGGTCCACGATGCGTCGAGTTTGCCGAACTCGTCGTAGGTCAGGCTCGAACAGGAGGCCGAGCCGCCGTGGAGCTGGCCCACGATGCGCTGGTTCTGATCGAATAGCGGCGAGCCTGACGAGCCCCCCTCGGTCGTGCCGATCTCCCATTCGGTGACGCGCCAGTGGTTCGCGCCCCAGTTCGATCCATTAACCAGCGCGTCGTCGTTGAAAGTGATCTTTTTGACGTCGGCACTCGGATGGTGGATGCACCAGGACTCGGTCGGGGCGGTCGGCGAGCGGCTCCAGCCGGAGTAGTAGACCCCGAAGTTCGCCGGCGGTGCGGAGCTCATCTCGAGCAGCGTGAAGTCGCTGCTGGAGTAGTTCGCCCGCACCGCGGCGCCGGAAACGACCTGCGTCGTCGGCGGTGGGGCGCTGCCGCTGGCGCAGCCGGGGCGCTCGTAGTTGAAGCCGAACGTCGTGCTGACTCCCGCGCCGCAGTGCGCCGCGGTCAAGACGTAGGGGCGACAGTCGTTCGCGGTCGTGTTGATCAGCGAACCTGAGCAGAAACCGGATCCGCCGGAAAGCAGAATCACCGCGCCGCGCTTCTGGTTCTGCCAGTTGGCCCCGAGCGGGCAGTTGACGTCGACGTTGCAGCCTCCGCTGCCGAGCGTTTCGGCCCCGCCAGTGGATCCCGGTCCGGTGATCGCGGCGCCGATCGTCCCGAAATTCTTGTAGCCGTGCGAGACGGTACCAAGATGGAGCGCGGGGTCGAGTTCGCGAAGCGACTCCGGCCAGGTCAGCTCGACGACCAGCGCGTCGCCGGCTACCGGCGGCAGCCACAATTCGCCGTGTTCGCGCACGTCGAGCGTCGTGTAGGGTCCAAGCACGGTTCGACGGTTGGGGTCGCTGACGGTCATCACCGCGCCGGCCGGCAGACGGAACCGGTCAAAGCCCAGGACCAGCCAGAGGGCCTCTCGGCTTTCGACTTTCAAGCGCCAAACCTGGCCACCGCCGCGGAGTTCCTCCCATTCGCCGGAGTTTTTCGGGCCCAGATCGACCTCCATGCGCAAGCCGATCCGCAGCGGCAGGCCGGGGCGAGTTTGGTCCAACTCGTCTTGCGCCAAGAGGGCCCCGACGTCTACGGGGGCAGCGACCCAGGACCCGCGAGGTGCGGGCTGGGCCGAGATCGGCAAGCTTGCGAACAGGGCCACGGCGAACAGGATCGATCGAACGCGAGACTCGACCATGCATACCCTCGGCGGTCGGCATGGGCCGGACCGTGCGAAAAGATACCGACGCCGGGAGTGTACCGTCGCTTTGGGGGTCGGGGTTCGAAATCTTTCCCCGGGTTCGAACGGGGAGTTGCCTCGCCGCCCCGGCGGCATCGGCGAGCAAACGGGCTGTCCGGCCGCCGATCTTCGGGCGCGTTCGCCGGATGGGGGACCGCGGCGCACTGGGGTAGACTCGGTGGCGGCCCTGCCGGGAGGATGAAAAACGTGCCCCCAGCGCTTGCGATCTTCGTACTGCTCGGAACGCTGGCGAACGCTGTGGAGCCGCCCCGGAAGCCGGCACTCGACTTGTCGAACTTCCATCCGACTCTCGACGGACCGATCGTCGGCTCTTGGAGCTACGTCTCACCGCTCGACGGTCTTGCGCGCACGGTCGTGATCGACGAGCGGGCGGAAGCGGCCTACCCGTTCGAGGGTGTCGAAGCCGAGGGGGAATCCCGCGTAATCCTGCGCCTTGCCCGTCGCCCCGCATCACCGCACTACGAGGGCGAGATCGAGCCCGCCTTCGATCGGTGCTTCGTCGAGCGCGCGCGAATCGAGCGCGCAACCGCCGACCCCCGCAAGATCGAGATCGACGTCGTGGCCACGGTGGAACAGCTCGTCGGCGGTCGTGACTGCAACGAACCGACCTACTCGCTGGTGTCGCGAACGCCCGGGGAGACCGTGCGTCTCAAGCCGGATGCAGAGGCGCGTGGCGGCGTGCAACAGTCCGGCGATCCCCGCGCC
>JANNRU010000639.1:0-2367 GCA_031401755.1 Acidobacteriota bacterium
CGTAGTTACCGAGCGACTTCGACATCTTTTCTTTGCCGTCCAGGCCCTCCAGCAGCGGCGTGGTCAGCACCACCTGCGGTTCGAGATCGTAGGACGGCATGATGTCGCGGCCTACATTGAGATTGAACAGCTGGTCGGTTCCGCCCAGCTCGATGTCCGCGCGCAGCGCGACCGAGTCGTAGGCCTGCGCCAACGGATAAAGAAATTCGTGCACGGCGATCGTTCGCTGCGACTGGTAGCGCTCGCGAAAGTCGTTCCGCTCCAGCATCCGGGCCACGCTGTAGCGCGCGGCAAGCCGTGTCACTTCGTCGAAGCGCAGCAGGTCGAGCCATTCGCCGTTGAAACGAACCTCTGTTCGCTCCGGATCGAGAATTTTGAAGCACTGGGTCCGATAGGTCTCAGCGTTCTTGCGGATCTCTTCCGCGGACAGCGGCGGCCGAGTCTTCGATCGTCCGGTCGGGTCACCGATGCGGGCCGTGAAATCGCCGACGACGAAAATCACCCGATGGCCGAACTCTTGGAACTGGCGCATCTTCCGCAGCAAGACGACGTGGCCGAGGTGGATGTCCGGGGCGGTCGGATCAAAGCCGACCTTGATCGCGAGCGGGATTCCGCGCTCGCGCGACCGTTCGAGCTTGCGCTTGAGCTCGTCGGGCGTGACGACGTCGACGGCGCCGTGTGTCAGGGCCGCGAACTGTTCGTCGACGGGTGGAAAGCGGGCCTCGGTGGTCATCCACGCTCCTCGAGCGCCGAATTGTAGCAGTCGATCGGGGGCGTGCTAGTCTCCGGAGAATGCTACGCAAGTTGTTCAGGGTCGCGGCCGGGTTCATCGTGGCCATCTCTGTGATAACGCGCCGAGCGCACGGATGGGCGACAGCGACGCTGGTCGTGCGGCGGGTAACTCCCGTTCCGGCGGTCGCCGTGGGCTCGTTCCTCACCTTACCTCGGCGCGCTCGACTCACTCCCAATCCCGCACCCGATTTGGCGGTCAGAGGAGACCGCGCTCGCGCAGACTCGTGTAGCCCTCCCGCCCGACGACCAGGTGGTCGTAGAGCTCGATTCCCATCAGTTCGCCCGCGCGTTTGACTGCGTCCGTGAACTCGACATCTTCGCGGGAAGGTTCGATGCAGCCGCTGGGATGATTGTGAGCGAGGATGAAGCCGAGTGCCAAGTGTGAAATTGCCGGGTAGAGGATCTCACGCGGGTGCGTTCGTGTCGTGTTCAGCGAACCGATCGACAGCGTTTCCTCGTGCAGCAGCCCGTTCTGCGCGTCGAGATAGAGCCCCACGAGGTGTTCCTTTTTCACTCGGACGAGATGGCGCACGCGGTCGAAAACATCGCGCGGCCGGGTCAGGCGCGGACGCTTCGGTTCGGGCTCCCTGCCCGCGCCCCGGCGTCCGATCTCGATGGCGGCAGCGATCCTCACGGCGGTTCCCGGTCCGATCCGGCCCTCGACCTGCCAGGCCGCGAGGCTCAGTTCGGCCACGCCGGCGAGGCCGTGTCGGGCGAGAAGCCGGCGGGCTCGCCACTCGGGCGCCTCCCCGTCACGAGCCGGTCCCAGGGTCAACCCCAGCAGTTCGACCGCGGCAAGCCCCTCGACCCCGAGCGTGCGCAGACGCTCGACCGGTCGCAGCATGCGTGGCAGTGACGCGGCCTCGCGTGCGCGAAGCGTCAGATCAACGACGGCTTCCGCCGTCGCGCATCCTGGCTCGTCACCGCTCACCGAATTCGACATCGAAACACCTCCACCACGCGCTGACCCGTGTCACGCGCCGCGAGGGGCCTTTCAGCAGGGACCACGGAGCGGAAACTGTCAGTCGGTCGTCGAGATACGTACGACGCGCCGATCGACCTCAAGGCGGCCCGCGGACCACAACGCCACCGCTTCCGGATAGATCCGATGTTCGGCATCGAGGATCCGGGACGACAGCCTCGCTTCGGTGTCGTCTTCGAGAACCGGAACCTGAGCTTGCATCACGATCGGGCCATGGTCGAGATCGAGGTCGACGAAGTGCACCGTGCAGCCGGAGATCTTGACGCCGTACTCTAGGGCCTGCCGCTGCGCGTAGAGTCCTGGGAACGCAGGAAGCAGCGAAGGGTGAACGTTGAGAATTGCGTTCGGGTAAGCGCCAACGAGCGTCGGGCCCAGAACGCGCATGTATCCCGCTAGACAGACCAGCTCGACACCGTGTGCGCCCAGGCGCTCGAGGACCCGCGCTTCGTGTTCGGCCCGTGGAAGTCGACTGCCGTGCTCGACGAGCGCAGTCGGAACCCCGAGCCTTTCGGCGTGCTCGAGTCCTGGAGCGTTGGCCACGTTCGACAGCACGACCGCCGGCTCCGCCTCGACCGCGCCGTTGCGCATCGCCT
>JANNRU010000640.1:0-4821 GCA_031401755.1 Acidobacteriota bacterium
GGTCCGGCTCGAAGATATCCGGAGCCTGGGCCGATGTGACGGCGAAGTCCGCGACGACTGGGGGGTCTGCAGGATGGATCGAAAATAAGGGCGTGCTCGTTTCGAACGGCGTCCCCGGGTAGTAAGCCGCAAAGAAGTCGACGTTCGAGAACGACTGGAGCTGGTAACGGGTGCTCTGCACGAGACTCCTACTCGTCGAATACGGCTCTATGCGAATCCTGTAGCCTCCGGACGGAAGTGGGGGGATCGTGTATTGGCCATCGGGCCCTGTGATCGCTCCGACGGCCTCGCCGGTACTCGCGTTTCGGGCGATGATGTATGCGGACTCGACCGCGACGCCGCCCTTGGTGACCGTCCCTCGAATTGAAACGTCCTGTGGTTTTCCGTCCAACGGGTAGATCGCCTGAATCCCGGCGACGTCATCCGCTCCCAATGTCCGGCTGACGGTCGAGCCCGGGAAGATCTTGGGGTACATCACCTCGCCATAGGAGAAGACGTGGAGCAAGCCCAGAAAGTGACCGATCTCGTGCCCGAGCACAGCCTGGATGTCGAACGGACCGGAGGCGCTTGTATAGCCGGCTGAGTCGTCGATTGCCCACGTTGTGTAGGCACCGTTGAAGCGAATGTCGGCCTCGATAATCACGGCATTCGCCGCCGTAAGAAAGACGTTCGTCGAAGCCACGACATCTCGCGGAGGCGCGTACGCTCCCGTGTCCTCGATCCAGACCACACTGTTGACTCCGTCAAGGAGTGGCAAGTAGTCCCCGGCGGGGCCAGAAGCGGGCGCGAACTGGATGGACGACTGCGGGACCGCGGACCAGACGGCAAAGGCCGCATGCACGGCGGAGAGCTCGGCAGATCCCGGAACATCTCGTGTGCCGTCCCTGTCGATCGAGTAGTAAATGGTCCCGGGGTTCCAGCGGGTGGGCGCACCGTCGGGCATTCGCTGCTGGACGAATGCCTGGGCTGAATTGCCAGCCGCGGAGTACGCGACCGTGAAACCGAGCAGCAGCCGTGCGATCGTTCGATTCAAGGCGAATCGTGGCGACGTGGTACAGACGGCGCTGCGGCGGCTCGGCCAATCGCCTCGGGTAATCCGTCGAGCCGGACGGTCTCGGGGAAGACCACCGCTGCGAGTCCGGGTGAGGTTTGCTTGCGGGGCGTACCGCGGGTCGAATCGAAGGTCGACCGCGCGCGCTCCCGATCCAGGGCATCCTTCATGGGTTGATTCGCCACCCGAGCTTCAGGCGAAAGGCGTTCGAAGTCTGCGAATAGGAGAGTCACGGTCGGGACGCCGTTCACGTCGAGAACCTCCAGCGCGCCATGACTGATAGAGGTCAAACGGTGATAGCCCGCGAGCCCGGGCATCGGATCCAAGAACATCACGAGCTTCGTCCCGACGGCCGGAAGGCGGGTGTCTAGGTCGCTCTCCTGAACAACGACCGTGGGGGTGCCGTTGACCATTGCCTCGAACTGCCCCCCCTCAGAGAGGACGACCAGATCTTCGGGCCCGCTGCCCTTCAGGTACCGGCTCACACGGACCTTCTCGGCGTAGAACGGTGCGCGTAACGCGCTGATGTAGATCGCGTCGCTTGGCTGGCGGCGGGTCTCGCTCACCACTGCAAGCACGATCAACTCAGCGTTGGACGCTTCCTCGATCGATGACTGACGGATGACCGCCGCCTCGACGACCTCGTGGCCTGCAGCCACGAACGCACCCGTGATAGCAGCGAGACCCACGAGCTTCCGAATGGTAGGCATGCGATGCTCCACAGACTCATCGACAAGCCGAAGGCTCCAACCGAGTGCCCTGCTCATCTTCGCAAACATCGTCGGTGATTGGGCGGATTCCGGCTCTTCGTTTCGAGCGGCTCCGCGGTAGGTAAGTCGCAAGCGTCCATCGTAACGTCCATCTCTGATTTTCCTTGAAAATGCCCCCAACCCGGGTCCGATCCGAGTCCGAGATTACCCTGAGATCGAGTCGTTTCGACGGGGCGTGACCCGGGTGGGGTTTCGGTTCCGAAACCCGGCATTCCTACTCGCCAGTTCGGTGGGTACTCCCATCGAGTTAGGGTCGTCGTGTGACCAACTTGTCGCCCTCGGACCCCGCTCGCTGCGGCTCGCGGCACGGCAGTGACTACCTGCCGCCGTGGGGCGATCGGAGGCCCGGCATGCAATCGGTCGTTCAAGTTGGCTGACAGACGGACCCATCTAAGCCCATGCCACAGGCAGGGCGAAAAGGAGACTGGAAAATGAGAGGAACTCTAATCATTGCGGCACTGGTTGTCGCCTCGCCGCTGTTCGCAGGCAGCCAGGACGTAGTCGACGTACAGTTCGGGTTCGAAGTACCAAAGGTCGTACGCGATGCCCGCGGCGACTGGTCAGTCGTGAAGGCGGATCCTGCCAAGGTTCCGGCGTTCAAAGTAAAACGAATCGAGGCCAAACGAACTGAGCAGGGGAACGCTCTCCGTGTGGCCCCGGCCGTTCGGATGATCGGTCAAACCGACCGCAACCGCGCGACATTCGTCGTCATGCATCCTGACAGCGGCTACACGTGGCGATTTGAGTACGACACGAGGGCCGGAGAACCGAAGTACGTGCACGGCGTTTCGAACGACCTCGAATGGGTCGAGGTTACGCCGCCAGGTGCGAATCAAGTATTCCTGGCCAATGACACGATCGAGCGTAACTATGGCCTTTACTGCAAGAACTATTCACAGTGCAACGACCAGAGCGGCGTTCCGCTTGGCCCGTGCATTGCCTGCGTTTGCTCCCAGGGCAGCATGTGTGATTCCGACGACACCGGTCTCTACACATCCCAAGCACCATTGCAGCCTGTGCATCTCGCGCGGCTGCAATAGGCCTCTTGAGAACGGTTGATCAGTGTCACGCCGCAACCGCTGGCTCGGCGAGAGCCACGGTGCGGCGTGACCCAGCGATGGCGTATTAGCTCGCTAGTGGCTTGCGGTCCTTCCACGGGTATATTGGTCCGTGAGCCCCCATCGAATCGACTTCGACGCCATTGAGTGGAGTGAATCAGATGATTGCGCGAATTTCAGTTGCTTCCCTGATTCTGGTCCTGGGGCTGAACGACGGATTCGCAAGCGCCCCGAAAATCCAGTTCGTTTATTTCGGTTCATCCGGGTGCGGGATCTCCAAGAACAAGGAACTTCAAACGGCGCTTCGGCCGGCGATTGCTGCCATCAAGTCGGCCACGGAGTCAAGAGGCTGGTCATTCGAGTCGATTGCCGTGACGGTGGACGAGGACAAAGAAATCGGCAAGGCCTACTTGGAGAGCGCATTTCCCGACTTCGATGTCCGCCACTGTGACGGCGCGGGCTTTGGTTCGGCGCTCTTTCAGGACTTGGTCATGCGGCGACCGGCCATTCAAGACAGTGTCCCCGAACAACTTGAGGGCGTGCCTTATCTAGTGATTCTCAAGGTGATGGACGACAAGGTCATACTTGAACGTTACGTCTCCGGGATGATCATTAAGTTCCTCCAAGCGGCAGCGTCGCCTGACATCGAGTCGCGGACCAAGCGGCTTGATCGCCTCCTCGACCGAGCGGACCGCCCGACCGCTCCAAGTCACCCTCAGTAGCGTGCGGGTGGCGAGCGGCCACCCTTTTATGGATCGACGATCGGCGCGACATCCTTGATCTTGAGTTCGCGCAGTTCCACTTCCTCGAAGATCCCCCGCTCCCAGGCCGACGCTTCTTCCTCGTCCATCCAGCCCTCGCGAGCGTAGACCCGCGCGAGCGCCCACGCCGGGAACAGGTCGCGGTCGTCCAGATCACCGAGAATCGCGGAGATGCGATCGGGTGCTGTCATGGTCAATTCAGTCATACCCCCTGGCTTGCTCCCCGACCAGTGCACCGCGCGAAATAGGTTACCCCCCGGGGATGACCCACACCCCCGGCTCCATGGTCACCAGCACCCCGCGCCCCACCGCCATGATCGCCGCCACGATCCCGTCGATCCGATCGGTGCTCTTCGCCTTGTCGGGCTTGATGTTTCCCGCGGGGTCCTGGCGGATCGACACGTTCGACATCATCCAGCGCAACACCGGATGCCCGCCGTGGTGGAGCCGCCGCCCCAAGACCAGCTTCTCGAATTCCTTCGTCGCCGGCGACATCTCCCGGAATCCCTGCCCGAACGGGACCACGGTCATGCCGTCCGCCATCAGCTGACTCGTCAGCTGCGACGCGTTCCAGCGATCGATCGCGATCTCACGGATGCTGTAGACCCGGCCCAGCTCCCGGATGCGTTGGCGGATCAGGTCGTAGTCCACCACGTTGCCATCGGTGGCCTCGACGAGACCCTCGCGCACCCACGCCGCATAGGGCACCCGGTCCCGACGGCTGCGCTCGGCGACCGTCTCTTCGGGGATCCAGAACCGGCACACGAGCCGGTGCGAGCCATCGTCCATCTTGAAGTCCAGCACCAGCGCCGTGACGTCGGTCGTCGTCGACAGGTCAAGCCCCGCGACGCAGCTCCGGCCTTTAAGCTCGGCGGGATCGAAGGGTGCCGAGTTCTGCTCCCAGACCTCCATCGGGATCCAGGCCGTGTGCTGCTCGGTCCACTGGTTCAGGTGCAGGCGCAGGAACGTGTTGCGGTAGGCAATCGACTCCTGGGCCTTCTTGGCACTCTCCCGTAGCTGATCGAGCTTCACCGAGATTCCGAGGTTGGGATTGGACTTGACCCAGGTCGACTCGTCGGTCCACTCGTCGGCGTCGTCCGCACAGGCCACGTAGGCAAACCAGCTGTCGTCTTCCACCGCACCTTCGAGGACGCGGCGGGAATACTCGTGCAGCTCCCAGC
>JANNRU010000641.1:0-8223 GCA_031401755.1 Acidobacteriota bacterium
TCTACACGCGCACCCGCTTCGATGTCGATCGGGACGTGGTCCGAGATATTCAACTCAGTTGCGACTACGATGACGGTTACATTGCGTGGATCAACGGTGTTGAGGTCTATCGTTCCCCGGAAATGCCCGTGGGGACCCCGGCCTGGAATACCGATCCGCTCGTCGCGCACGAGTCGAGTAATGGTGCGCTGCCAGACTACGGAACCGCGCACGACGTGACTTCGCTCGGGTTCCCGGGCTTGCTCGACGGGGAAAACGTCCTGGCCGTTGGCGTCTGGAACAAGGGCGGCGTCGCGTCGGACGATCTGGTGGTCGTCCCGAAGCTGTCAATCAACGGGGGGAGCATCGATAACTGCCTCGGGCTGTCGAATCCCGATCAACTCGATTCCGACGGAGATGGAGCGGGCAACGCCTGCGACGCCGACGACGACAACGACACGGTCCTCGACATCTCGGACAATTGCCCGACGGTTGCGAATGTCTCTCAAGCGAATGGCGATGGCGACAGCCTCGGCAACTCCTGCGATTCGTGCCCCGCCGACGCCCAGAATGACGTCGACGGCGACGGATACTGTGTCGGCGTCGGATTCTCGTCACCCAAGTTGGGTGACGAGGACAACTGTCCGGCGATCTCTAATCCGAACCAGGCCGATCAAGACGCGGACAACATCGGCGACATCTGCGATAACGACATTGACGGCGACCTCGTCGACAACGGAGTGGACAATTGCCCGCTGACCCCGAATCCGGCTCCGCAGGCCAACACGGATGGGGATCCAAATGGGGACTTGTGTGACTGTGCGATCTCGAACAACACGGCCTGGGCTTCGCCGTCGAGTGTCACTACCCTCCGGGGGGCCTACGAGAAGGACCGTTGCGTGAGCCTGATCTGCAGCATCGGCGGCAATGCATGCACGAGCG
The DNA here is from genome assembly GCA_031401755.1 of Acidobacteriota bacterium. Lineage (GTDB taxonomy): Bacteria > Acidobacteriota > Polarisedimenticolia > Polarisedimenticolales > Polarisedimenticolaceae > JANNRU01. Next base: position 922 of record JANNRU010000641.1, read on the forward strand.
ACACGAACTGTACGGCCAGCCGAAGTCGCTTCACCTGGATGGTCCCGACGGTTCCAGGCGGCGCTCCAGTCCTCTACGATACCCTCCGTTCGCCGACGAAGTCCGACTTTGGCGCGGTAGCGACCTGTGTGGACAGTGATCAGACCGACCTGGAAACGCTCGACGCGGTCAACCCGTCTCCGGCCTTGGTCTTCCACTATTTGATCCGCATCGAGAACAACTGCCCGACCAGCAACTTGAACATGGGAACGAATTCGAGCGGGGTTCCGCGAACCGGGAGGACCTGTCCATGAGACCTCGCACCATCCTCGTCCACGTTTCCGAGTCCACTTTCCCGCTCGTACCGACCTGGGCCCGGCTCGCTTGCGTGGCTCTCGTCGCGTTCGCGGGGTTGGGCTCGTTCCAGGCCGAGGCGCCCGGAGGGGCGGCCGTGACCTTTCGCCAGAACGACGTCGGACTCGAACGCGGCACTCCCGTCGAAATTCCGGGATTGATTCGAGCCGAGAACGAAGCGGTCGTCGTCCAGTTGGACAACGGGCGCGTCGTCCGCTTGCGACCCCACTCGGTCGCATTCTTCGCCCAAGGCGAGGGCGGATCGATCCGACTGACGGTGGGCGGTGGGATCGTCGAGGTCCACACCACTCCCGATGACCTGGCCTTGGCTGGGGAGCGAAGCACGATCGTTCTCGAGCCCCATCGACGCGGCCCGGAGAGTCCATGGGACTTCGTCGATGATCCGACCGAGCCATCGAAAACGGCGATCGGCCCGGAGCCGGAGGAGGATCGCGAGCAGCGCCGCGCAAGCCGGCGCCTCGGAGAAGGCATCGGACGGGGAGCATCGGGGCGTTGACGAATGCGTTGGCTGGGTTATGATCCCGCCTGAGTCACGAATTCGCGTCTTCCGAGCCGTTTGCGCGGGCGATGCAACGACCCCATGGCTGCAACGAACGTAACATCAGGCTCCGTCGCCCTACCGGACATCCTGATTCTGGCGACCGCGGCGGTCCTTCCATGGACCTGGGGCGGTTTCGAGATGTGGTCAGTTCGCGCGGCGGCCTCGTTATTGGTAGCGGCCGGCGCGGTCGCGCTCTACCGCGAGGGTTGGTCCGGTTGGGGATTGGGCGAACGGCGATTGCGCTGGCTGGTCCCGGCCATATTGTTGGCCTTTTGGGCGGCCGGTCAACTCGTCCCACTCCCTCCGACGGTACTCGGCCTCCTCACACCCGCGACCGAGAAGATCTACCGCCGGAATCTACCGAACTATGCGGAACCAACGACCGGCTCGGCCCTGTCCGCGATCGAACAGCGATTGTTGGGCGAGCTCGACTCGGTGCCGCAGGCCCAGGAACGACCGGTCGATCGGGTGATCCTCGCGGCAAATCCGGCCGAATGCGCTCCGGGGTGGCGTCCGATCTCGCTCGCGCCGGACCTGACGCTTGAGCGCGTCTGTTGGTTCTTGCCATTGCTCCTGGTCTTCGTTCTCGTACGCCGCAGCGCGGAGCGGGAGGCGACCTTCTCGGTCTACCGTAGGACGACGATGGCGATCCTTGCCGTCTCCGGCCTCTCTTTCTTCTTCGCTGAGGGTTATCGCGCAGGTCTGCAGCCCTTCCTTGACTTTCTCGGGGAGTTCTACTTCGGCCTCTACGGTAATCCAAACCACCGCGCGGGTCTGATGGAACTCGCGATCCCTTGGTTTGTCGGACATGCGTGGTGGATCTACCGCGACTCCGGCCGAAGCGCGTTCTCGCAAGCCCGGTTCGCCGCATGCGTCGCCGCAGCGATCGCGTGCATTGGGGGAGCGATCGTTTCCTCGAGCAAGGCGGCGATCGTGCTGATTGCAGGAAGTCTGTTGGCGCTGGCGTGGCTAGGAGTATCCGGGCGCCGACAGCGATTGGCGGTCGTCATCGGATCGATGCTCGTCGGCGCTACTGCCGTGGCGCTGCTCTGGTCGACCGACATCGGTGAGCGCATCGGCTCACATCTGGCGCGGCTCGAGAGTTTCCAGATCGGGGGTGCGCGGCCGCCGGCTTGGGCTGCGGCGACCCGTATGGTCGTCGACTTCCCGATCACCGGCGTCGGATTCGGTGCGTTCCGCGAGGTGTTCCCGGCGTACCTGCCCGCTGGTGAGAATCTACGGTGGCTCCAAGCGCACAACGATTACCTGGAAGTCCTCCTGGATGGCGGCATGATTGCCGGAGCGCTTTTAGTGTGGCTCATTGTGGCGTTTGTCGCTCAACTCGCGCGCACGGGCCGCCGGATCCGTGGACGCCGTGACACGAGTTGGCTCGGGATGGTCTTGGGACTGACGGCGATCTCGATCCATGCCTTCGTCGATTTCAACCATCAGATGCCCGCGACGGCGTTGCTTTTCGTGATCCTCGGCGCGATGGCGATCGCCTACCGGCCCGCGCCGGAAACCCACGGGGTTCGACCATGAAGCCCGCATCCGCGGCGGCGCGATTGCTCGCCGTCGGAGTCGCGCTCATTTTTGGCTGGCGGGCCTATCAAGGGTTCGCCGAGTTCGCGCGTTTTCGCCAGGGACTTCGATTGGATTTCGAGAAGAAAGAGGCGGCCGCTGCGGCGCTGCTCGCAAGAGCGGCGGTCGGCGGAGAGCGACTGGACATTCTGGTCAAGGTGGTCGACGTTCGACTCGAGCAGTTCGACCGGCTGGCCGATGCGACCGACTGGACACAGACGGATCCCGCGATCTTGTCCGCAGCGGCGGTCAGTGAGTTGACTCATCTGTGCAGAAGCCCCGCTTCGTGGAGGCCCTGGTCGGGACTCGGGAGAATCTATTCGCGGCTGGAAATGGTGAGGGCACGCGAACGATTGGGACAAGGGTCTGAGGAGTATCCCCAGTACGACGGCTGGGCCGATCTCGGGAGAAATGGCCGGCTCGCGATCGCGGCCTACCGGCGCGCCATCGAGGGTGCGCCGAACTGGTACTCGAACTACGATCGGTTGGCGATCGCGTTCGGGTCGTGGGGATTGATCGACGATGCGCTCGAGACGGTCGAGCGCTCGGCCCACGTCATGCCACTCGTCTGGAAGCACAGGTGGGAGGGTGGAGATCAGACCATTCCGGACGAAGTCCTCGAGGCTTTTTCGCGCGGTGCGTGGGATGCCCTGGGTCATGTGCCGTTCTTGACCCGCACGGACCACCTAATCGCGCTGGGGAGATTGGAAATCTTGCGGGGAGACCACGCCAGGGCACGAGAGGCCCTGGAGCGCGCACTGGCGGCGACGAGTGGTGCCGATGCGCTGAACAGCGCCGATGCGGCCTATTTATTGGGCCGTACCTACGAAGCGCTGGACGATCCTGATCGTGCGATCGAGTGGCTCGAGCGCTCGGCGAAGCACCCGAGTATGAGAGCCTCGGCGCTCGTCGCGCTGGGGGAGATCGCGCGCAAACGCGGAGATCTCGCGACCGCGCTATCGCGGCTGCAGAGCGCCCGTTGGCTCGAGCCCGAAAACGTCGATATCTGCATCGCTTACGCGAGGGTCGCCAGGGCGATGGGAAACTTTCCGGCTGCGATCGAGGCGCTGAAGTGGGCTGCGGTCTCAAGCCCGCGTGACTTGAGGCCGCAACTCGAGTTGGTCGAGACTCACATCGACAGCGGCGATCTCGGGGCGGCCTCCAGTCTGCTGCGCCTGATCGCGCAAGAAGAGAAATCGCCCGATGAAGTCGCGCAACTCACCAAGCGGGTCGAAGGCCTGCTCGGCGATCGGTCTGCGGCGGTCATTGGGGCGTCGTCGAGCGCGCAATTCAGCGGAACGCTGCCTTAACCCGTCGCTGCGCACTCGTTTCCGAAGAGTTCGAAGTCGGCGACGACCGGAAGGTGATCACTCGCGACACGGGAGATCGCCAAATCGCATGGCCGGGCCGCGAGCAGGCGCACTGCACCTCGATAGTAGATTCGATCGAGCCCGCCCCGCGGTGAAAATGCGGGATAGGTCCGGATCGAACCGTTCCCGCTACCTCGACGACCGGTTGCGCAATGAAACGACAAAATCTCGGTGAAAATCGGGTGCAACAGCGAACGCCAATCGTTGAAGTCGCCCGCGACCAAGCAGACGCGGCGTTCGTCGGGAGTCGTCAGGTCGGCCGCTCGCGCCAACTTGCCGACTTGGTGTGCCCGCTCTTGCGCGGAGAGTCCGAGGTGGACGTTGAACAGATCGACACTGACCGAGATCGTCGACGTTCGCTCGATGCTCACTCGCGTGTGCTGACAGCCACGGCGCTTTCGACCCGGGATCGAGAGATCAATGTTTCGCTCTTCGTCGATCGGGTACCGGCTGAGCGTCGCGTTTCCGTAGCGGCCGCGGCGCAGGGTCACGGTGTGTCCGAAGGCGTAGTGCGGGTAGCCGATGGACGTGGCCAACTCGCGCCCGAGGTCGAGGTTACCGGAGCGTGGAACGCCGTCGTCCACCTCTTGGAGTAGGACGAGGTCGGGGCTATGGTGATCGATCACCTCGGCGATGCGCTGGGGCCGGAACCGCCGGTCGATTCCGATCGCCCGATGGATGTTGTAGGTCATCACTCGAAAACGCACGGCCGATTTCTCCCTCGATCACTATGGTTTCCGTGCGGGACCGGGGCAACGTGTTCGGCGTATACTAAGCGGGGTCCCCGATGTGAGAGGCTGCCGGTGAAGCGTTACGGAGCCAGGATGCGGACGCGACAGCAGTCGGTCCTCGTCCGCGAGGGCGTCGTACGAATCTCGCCGAACGAGCCTTGCCCTTGCGGCAGCGGCATCAAGTACAAGAAATGTTGCCGCTCCGCGACTGGGATTCTGGGCTGGTGGCGGCGTTTACGGGCGGAGCGGGCGAAGCGACGGTCGGAGTCCGATTGATCGAGCCTGCGGATTGTGCCCGGACAGGCGTCAACGAGCCTCGCCGCAGGTCACGCTGTCCGGGACCGTCCGCGAACACTCCAAGGTCGCCGTCATCCCGGAAACCAGATTCGCGCAGGCCGTATCGACGGCCACGCGCGTCGCCGCGTCGTCGCTCGGTCCGATGGCGGCCCGGCAATCACGATGACCGCGAAAAGTAAGACAAACAGAGCATTCACGAACCATTGAATTTCGGGCGACACTCAGCACGATCGAAATGGTCGCCGCGCCGGCGACGACCGCGAGCAACGAAGTAACCAACATGGGTCGGCTGACGATGGACTTGCGCAGTGCGATGACCGGGCTCCCAGCCGAGATTCGGAGTCGGATCGTAGCACGGGCCCGCCGCGGCCCGAGTTCATCGGACTCGGCCGCCGGCGACTTCGTGCCGCGCACGTGGCTGCGAGGGGGTCACGTGCAATCGATTGTGGGCGCAACGCCACCGCGGACCTGGTTCGTGCGGCGAGCCAGTCGGCTCTTCCGCTCGTTCGGCCGTCGTCGAGTGCTGGCGGCCGCCGACGCGGTGCGATTGGAGGCCTGGATCCACCCGGCACAGGTCGGCACTCCCAGTTCGGTCGCGGTGTTGATCCACGGTTGGGAGGGCTCTGCGGAATCGCCCTACGTCCTGTCGCTGGGATCGTGGATCTGGTCCCGCGGAACGACGGTGGTCCGACTGAATCTCCGCGATCACGGAGGGACGCACGCTCTCAATCGCGAGTTGTTCCATTCCTGCCGACTGGAGGAAGTGGTCGGCGCGGTGAGCCAAGTCGTGACCGCTGCGGGAACGGCTCCGGTCACCGTCATCGGATTCTCACTCGGCGGAAATTTCGCGCTCCGCGTGGCGCTTCGCGCACCCGAGGTTGGGCTGGTGTTGCGACAGGTCATAGCGGTCTGCCCGCCGCTCGATCCTCAGCATGTGCTGGAATCGCTTGAGCGGTCTCCCAGACTCTACGAGCGTCACTTCGTGCGTCGCTGGCGAATATCTCTGACAGCGAAGGCCGCGACGTTTCCCGAGGAATATGATCCGGCCTCGTGGAGCGAACTGGAGACGCTGCGCGCAATGACCGAGCGGTTGGTGCTGGAACATACCTCGTTCCCGTCGTTGGACGATTATCTGGACGGCTATTCGATTCGGAAGAATGCGCTTGCCAGCCTGGCCGTTCCGGCCACGATCATCGCGTCTGAGGACGACCCGATCGTCCCGGTAGAGGGGCTGCGAAGAATGCCCGCGCATTCCGGACTGAATGTCGACCTGCAGGCTTACGGCGGACACTGCGGTTTCATCGAACGATTCGCGGGTTCGAGTTGGCTGGATCGGCGAATCGGCCGACTGATTGTCGAGCTCGATCCGCGAGACTAGCGGCGAACGCGCTGGGCATTACGAAGCACGGTCATGGCGGTCGCCAATCTCTGGATCCGGCGGTTGCGCGCTTGGACCAGCGCGTTCTCGTCCTTCGCGGTCGACGCTCCCCGCAATTCGCGCAGGTGTCGATCCATCTCGTGCGCCAACTGATTGATCTCGCCTTCGGACATGCCCTTGAACGACCGCTCGGTGATCAGGAAGTACCCCTCGGCGATATCGCGAGCAAATGAAAATGCGCTACCGCCGCCGAATTTGTTCAAGCGGCCAGATTCCCCGCGGCGCGCCGAATGGTCATTCTTTGTCGCTGTCGCGGCGCAGGAGTAGCGCATCGACCTCGCCTTCGGCATCGAGCCAGTCCTGCATCGGATCGCTGCGGAATCCACTCCGTTCGGCCCGAAGGTAGGCTGCTTCGGCGATCAGGCACCGTCGTTCCTCGGCCGCGAGGCCGCGCGCGCGCGGCTTGACGCTCAAGGTGGGCGCTGTCGCAGGAATCGGGGTTGATACCGAACGAGTTGGCGCCGCGGCAGTCAACGCCGACACCGAACTCTTGGTCTGCGCCTTGAGCGGCGACTTGGTGACCGCGCCGCGCTTCGGACGGTTCGCCACCTTCACGGGCGACTTCTTCGTGGGTGCGGGCATCTTTGCATCCTCCTGAACGACGGTCGCCCGAGGTTTCGGAGCCGATGGCGCCGCTCCTAGGCTTGACCGTTCTGACGTGAGCCGAAGGGTAGAAGACTTTCCGCGTGACGGCAACTTAGCGGATCGATCAAACGCGGAGACGGTAGATCAGCGCCGGACCAACGGGCGGTACTTGACTCGGTGGGGCTGCTCCGCCTCGGTTCCAAGTCGCCGCCGCCGATCAGCGTCGTAGTCCTGGTAGTTCCCCTCAAACCAGACGACCCGGCTATCGCCCTCGAAGGCCAGCATATGCGTCGCAACGCGGTCGAGGAACCAACGGTCGTGACTGATCACCAGCACGCAGCCGGCAAACTCCAGCAAGGCCTCCTCGAGCGCACGCAACGTGTCGACGTCGAGGTCGTTCGTCGG
>JANNRU010000642.1:0-3540 GCA_031401755.1 Acidobacteriota bacterium
TGAGCCCACCCCGCAACCGAAAGGGCGGGACTGGTAACCCTCCACCTACCGATCAACGCGCCATCGCTCTACCCGACCGCTCTACCGCGATTCGGCTCGCCGCGCCGAGAATGTCGAAGATCCGTCCGAGATCCGGACGAACGAGAAACCGCTCGATCGGACCGCCGCCGCGCGCCAGGTAAGTCGACGCGATCGCGAACGAACGTCCCGCCATTCGGTCTGCCAGCCGATCGGGATCCCGTACAACCGCAGCCGATAGTCGATACGATCCGAAACTGCAGCCACGGCGGCGTGAGCACCCCGAGATTGGAGGCGTCCGCGAAGCAGTTCGGGCAAGCACCCACCGAGGGGCAGTTGGTCGGAAGCCGCGGTCCGCAGTATAAAGAGCCATCCCTTCCAAACGAATCCGGGAGAGCCATGCGCACCACGAACGCGATCGTCTTGTTTTTGACCCTCGCCGGCGGTCTCGCAACCTCTCGGAGCCTTGCCGCGCCGGCCCACGACGATGGCGGGGCTCACCACGATCGGGAAAACGCGGACTGGGAAGAGGAAGCGGAGGGGCGGCCGCCCCACATGCGCATGCAGATTCTCGATCGGCTGCCACCCGAAAACCTCTCGGTGCTCGGATTCACGGCGTGCGTGGGCGGGTTCGCGGGCGGCTTCCCGTGCCAGAACGTCGATCTGATGGCCCTGCTGCCTTTGAACACGATCGGCGGGGGTACGGGGAACGACTGCTGGGGCTGGACCGACTCGGTCACGGGCATGCGGGTCGCGCTGATGGGCCGCTCGAGCGGGACGTCGTTCGTGGACATTACGATCCCCGAGAGCCCGATCTATCTGGGCAACCTGCCGACGCACACGGTCAATTCGACCTGGCGCGGGATCAAGGTCTACAACGACCACGCCTACATCATCAGTGAGGCCTCAGGTCACGGGATGCAGATCTTCGACCTGCGCCAACTGCGCAACGTGACTAATCCGCCGGTGCAGTTCACCGAGACCGCGCATTACCCCGGCTTCGGCAACGCGCATACGATCAACGTCAACGAAGAAACGGGCTTCCTCTATCCCGTCGGATCGCAGACCTGTTCCGGTGGGCTGCACATGATCAACGCGCAATCGCCGGCGGCGCCGGTCTTCGCGGGTTGCGTCAGCTCGGATGGCTACACCCACGAGACCCAGTGCGTGGTCTACCACGGTCCGGATGCGGCGCACGTCGGCAAGGAAATTTGTTTCAACTCCAACGAAGACACGCTGACGATCGTCGATGTGACGGTCAAGAGCGCGCCGGTGCAGCTCTCGCGGACCCCCTATGCCGGCGAAGGCTACACGCACCAGGGTTGGCTGACGCCCGACCACCGGTTTTTCTTGCTGGACGACGAGTTGGACGAGCAGCAGTTCGGTCACAACTCGCGGACGCGGATCTGGGATGTCGCCAACCTCGACGCGCCCTTCGTTTTCAGTTGGTTCGACGGTACGACGCCAGCGATCGACCACAACCTGTACGTCCACGACGGACACGTCTACGAGGCCAACTACCGAGCCGGCCTGCGCGTGCTCGACGCGACGAATGTCGCCACCGGTCAGCTCAGCGAGGTCGGCTACTTCGACATCTATCCGATCAACAACAACCCAAATTTCAACGGCGCGTGGAGCGTGTATCCGTTTTTTGGCGACGGGATCGTGATCGTTGGCGGCATCGAGCAAGGCCTGTTCGTCTTGCGCACCACGATCAACGCGGATTTTGGCCTCGACGCAACTGCCGAGACCATCGAGATCTGCGATCCGGGGCAGGGGAGCACGTCGATTGCGCTCCAGCCGATCAATGGCTATTCCGGGAACGTCACGCTCAGCGCCCAGAGTCTGCCCTCGGGGGCGAGCGCGGGATTCAGCGTCAATCCCGTCCCCGTGCCGGGGTCGAGCACGATGACGATTACCACGTCGGGGCTCGGCTGGGGTAACTACACGTTCGACGTGCGAGGGACGGACGGACCCCGCACGCACGAGCAGACCCTGGGGCTCAGTGTGGCCGGCGAGCCCGCGGGACAGACCGTGCTCGCCGATCCGCCGGACGGCGCGACCGGCGTGCCGCGCCAACCGGTGCTCAGTTGGGGGGCGGTCTTCCCTGTGACGAGTTATTTCGTCGAGGTCGCCAGCGACCCCGAGTTTGCGACCATCGTCTTTTCATCCGCCGCGGCCGGCACCAGCTTGAGCGTGACGGCACTACTCGATTTCGACCGAGTTTATTACTGGCGCGTGACCGCGACGAATCCGTGCGGCACGACCGGACCGTCGGCCGCGTCGAGCTTCCGGACGCAAGCCCACCCGCCCATTCTGGTCGTGGACGACGACGACAATTCCCCCGACGTGCGTAGCTTCTATACCACAGCACTCGACGGGCTCGGCCTGGATTACGAGATCTGGAACACCAACGGATCGGACACGGAGCCCGACGCGGTCGCGTTGGCTCCGTATCGCACCGTGCTCTGGACGACGGGTGATTCGATCGCCGCGAGTTCCGGCCCCGGCGTCGCCGGCGAGACCGCGCTGGCGACGTGGCTCGACGGCGGAGGTTGTCTTCTCGTGGCGAGCCAAGACTTCCTGCAAGTGCGCGGGCTCACGCCGTTCGCGCAGAGCTACCTCGGTATCGGCACGTTCACCAACAACGTGACCCAGGTGACGGTCAAGGGACACGCGCCCGCGTTTTTCGGGCTCGGACCCTACAACTTGAGTTTTCCGTATGCCAATCGCACCGACATCGTGAGCCCGGCCTCCGGAGTCGAGGTCGCGTTCGATGGCTCGACCGGCGATGCGGGCGTGGCCAAGGACGCCGCGTGGTATCGAACGACCTTCTGGGGCTTCGGGTTGGAAGCGCTGTCCAGTGCTGCCGCGAGACAGGAGACCCTCCAGCGCGTGGTCGCTTGGTGTCAATCGCTCGCGGACGTGGACGGGGATGGCGACGGGGTGACGAACGGTCAGGACTGCTCGCCCTCGAGCGACGCGGTCTGGGCCGTCCCCTCGCCGGCTCGAGATCTCCGACTCCAGGGCGCCGCGGCAACCCAGCTCGTCTGGACCCCGCCAAGTACGCCCGGAGCGGACGCGGTCACCTATGACGTGATTCGCAGCGTCACCCCCGAGGACTTCGGCGTCGGGGTCTGTGTCGAATCCGCAGGTCTCGACACGCAAGCGACCGACACGGCCGTGCCCGCCGCCGATGGATTGTTTTCGTATCTCGTGAGGGTGACGAACGGGTGCGGGTCGAATCTGGGCACGCGGTCCGACGGCGTTCCGCGGACCGGAGCGATTTGTCCCTGAATCGTAATTGCCCTGCTCGTGACCGGATTTGAGTTGACGTAATATCAGAGTTATCGGACGCTGGACCCGGGCTCGTACCAGAGCAGAGAACGGAACGGCGGCTTGTTTGGACTATCGTGCAGCCTCACTAGCTATCGCATCTGGTCGGGTGGAAGTCCCGATGGTGGGAGATTTCCCGTTCGCCCATCTAGCCTGACCCCCAGCGTCACCCGGTGACGGAGGACG
>JANNRU010000643.1:0-43940 GCA_031401755.1 Acidobacteriota bacterium
GTCGATGTCGTGGTCGTCCCCGCACGGGCGCTGCTGCAATGGCTTCCGGGCCGCGACGAGTGGCTGACCTGGAACCAGACCCTGCGAGAAGGGGAGTCGCTGTCCCCGGATCGCTTCATGAGTCAGCTATTGAATCTGGGCTACCGTCGGATGGAAACGGTCGGCGCGGCGGGAGAGGTCGCCAAACGAGGCGGAATTATCGACCTCTTTCCCTGCGATGCGACCGAGCCGATCCGGATCGAGTGGTTTGGCGACACGATCGAGTCGTTGCGTGCGTTCGACATCGACAACCAACGCTCGACGATTCGTCTCCAAGAGGTGCAGGTCGGGCCCGCCGTCGAGTGCCCGCCGACCCACGAGGCGATAGTTCGGCTGTCGTCGTTTCTCGAGGCTGGCCGCCATGCCGCGCAAGGGGATGACGCGGTAGTCCGAGAATATCGCGGTCGCCTCGACCAGCTCCAGCAGGCCGGCTACTGGCCCGGTCTCGAGGCCTTGGCGCGCTTGTCGGCGGAGCGACCTTCGTTGCTCTTCGATTACGCTCGCGAGTTCGCGCTCTGCGTCGACGAACCCGAGCGGGTCGGCCAGGAGCTCGAGCGCACGGCCCACGAGTGGACGCTGGCCTATCAAGACAACGAAGACACGATCCTGCCGCCACCCGACAGCCTCTTTGCGAATCCTGAGGAGATCGGCCGGCGCTTGGAGCGTGCCGTCGTGGTCCTACGCGAGTTGAACAGCGACAGCCCCGCGCCCGGCGAATTGCGCGTCGCCTGTCGCGGTGCGATGGCCTATTCCGGTCGCATCGCGGCGCTGGTCGAAGATCTGCGTCGATGGCGCACGGCGGGTGAGCGGACGATCCTCGTGCTCCGGGCCGAGGGCAGTGCTGATCGCGTCATCGAGGTCCTGCGCGAGTACGGGATCGAGTCCCTGCGAATTCGCGACCTGGCGTCGACCAGTGGACCCGTCGCCGGCCCGTTCGTCGGCGTCGGCGCGCTGCGTGCCGGGTTCGAGTTCGGCGACGTCGGGCTGCGCGTCCTGGCCGAACGCGAGATCTTTGGTGAGCCGCAGCGAACGAGCGATCGTCCGACGAAAGGGCGCAGCGCATTCGTTTCCGACTTTCGCGATCTGAAGCCCGGCGACCTCGTCGTCCACGTCGACAACGGCGTCGGCCGCTTCATCGGCCTCGGGCGTCCGAAGGGCGGCAGCCTGAATCGCGACTTCATGTTGCTCGAGTACGCGGGCGGCGACCGGCTGTTCGTGCCGGTCGATCGCCTCGACCTGGTCCAGCGCTACAGCGGAGCGGGCGGCGAAAAGGCCACGCTGGACAAGCTCGGCGGCGTGAGTTGGGAACGCGTCAAGACTCGCGTCCGAAAGTCGGTCGAATCGATGGCCAAGGAGTTGCTCGAACTTTACGCTCGCCGCGGCGCGGCGCGGGCGCGGCCGGTCGGCCCCGATACGCCCTGGCAGAGTGAGCTCGAAGAGTCCTTCCCCTTCGAGTTGACCCCGGACCAGCAGCGCGCGTTGGCCGAAACCAAGGCCGATATGGAATCCGAGCGCGTGATGGACCGCCTGCTCGTCGGCGACGTCGGGTTCGGCAAGACCGAGGTCGCAGTGCGCGCGGCGTTCAAGGCGGCAATGGACGGTCGCCAGGCTGCCCTGCTCGCGCCGACGACGGTGCTGTGCTTCCAGCATCACCGCACCTTCGCCGCGCGGTTCGCGCCGTTTCCGGTGCGCGTCGAAATGGTCTCGCGTTTTCGCTCTCCGGCGGAGATCCGTCGAACGCTCGAGGACACGGCGGTCGGGGCGGTGGACGTGCTGATCGGCACGCATCGGATGCTTTCGACCGACGTCCGGTTCAAGAACCTCGGACTGTTGATCGTCGATGAAGAACAACGCTTCGGCGTCGCCGACAAGGAGCGCCTGAAGCGCATGACCGAAGGGGTCGATGTGCTGTCGATGACGGCGACGCCGATCCCGCGTACGCTCCAGATGTCCCTTGCCGGGGTGCGGGATCTTTCGATCATCGAGACACCGCCGCCCGGACGGTCGGCGATCAAGTCTTACCTGGTACCGTTCCGTAAGAACGTCGTGGCCAGCGCGATCCGTCAAGAGCTGGCGCGCGGCGGCCAGGTCTTCGTCGTGCACAATCGGATCGAAACCTTGCCCGCGATGGCCCGGGCGATCATCGAGGCCGCGCCCGACGCGCGGGTGCTGACCGCCCATGGGCGCATGGCCGAGTCGCGCCTCGAAGCGACGATGCTCGCGTTCATGCGCCACGAAGCGGACGTGCTGATCACGACCACGATCATCGAAAATGGACTCGACATTCCCAACGCGAACACGATCATCGTCAACCGCGCCGATCGGTTCGGCCTGGCGCAGCTCTACCAGCTTCGTGGTCGCGTCGGGCGCAGCCACCAGCATGCCTATTGCTACTTCCTGATCCCCGATCGCCGTCACCTGACCGAGGAGGCGACAAAGCGATTGCGAGCGTTGCAAGAGTTCTCCGACCTCGGTGCCGGGTTCCGCCTGGCCGCGGCGGATCTCGAGATTCGCGGGGCGGGGGAGTTGCTCGGATCGCGCCAACACGGTCACATCGGCGCGTTGGGCTTCGATCTCTACTGCCAGATGCTCGAGCGCGCCGTGCAGGATCTGAGCGGCGAGGCTCCGCGCGAGCGCGTCCCGCCGTCGATGCACCTGGGAATCGACATCAAGATCCCGACGAGCTTCCTGCCGGAAGAACGCGACCGGTTGGTGCTCTACAAACGCCTGGCCCTGGCACGCGACGCCGAGCAGGTCGACCGCTTGCAGGCCGAGACCGAAGACCGCTACGGACACCCGCCGGTCCCGGCGCGCAACTTGTTCGACATGGCCCGCCTGCGGTTACTCGCCGAGGAGGCAGGCATCAAGACGATCGACGTCGCGGCCGACAAGCTGCAGATCCGTTTCCACGATCGGCCGCCGGTCGAGCCCGGCCGCGTGATCGAGATTCTCTCGCGCCAGCGCGGGACCTTGACCCCGTCGGGGATGCTGCTAATCCCCGTGTCGGCCCAGAGCGCCGATCGGGTCCAGATGACCCGTGACCTTCTCGAGCGAATGCTCGGCCGAAAGGCGGCAAGCTGAGCGTGCGGAAAGCCACGATCGTCGTTTCGTGTCTCGCTGCGATCGCCTGTGGCCCTGACGATCCCGGGCGCGCGGTGGTCGCGGTCGTCGGTGATCAGTCGATCCGGCTGACCGAGCTCGAAGGCTACCTCCAGGCGAACCTGGTCCCGGTCGATCGCGACGACGAACCGGTCTCGGCGCTCGAGTCGGACTCTGTCCGCAGCCGCCTGCTCGATGCTTTGATCGACAACGTTCTGCTCGCCCGAGAGTCCGAGCGGCGAGGTCTGACGGTCGACGAACGCGACATCGACAGGCAACTCGAGCAGGGAGTTGGAGAGGTCGAGTCCGCGTTTCGGCGGGAGGACCGCCGGGCGTGGGCGCGCCGGCAGCTGGCGGCGCAGGCGCTTGAAGAGCGCGTCGCCGCCGACCTGGTCGCGATCGATGACGCCGAGTTGCAGGCCTACATGGCGGAGAATCCCGAGCCCACGATCCGCGAAGAGCGACTGGTCCTCCGTGGACTGACCTTCCCGTCCCTGGAGGACGCGTTACGAGTGCGCAGTCAGATCGTCGAGGGGCACGATACCTTCACGGGTGCGGTCAGCCGGTACGCGACGAGCGAATCGGATGGTGTCCCGGTCGAGATCGCCTGGCCGAAGCTGCCCGAGACGATCCGCGGTGCGCTGCGCCACCTCGAACCCCGGCGGGTCTCGCCGGCCGTCGAATACGAGGGGCACGCGTATCTGTTCGAGATCGAGGCCTGGCTGACGAAAAAACCCGAGACCGAAGCGGTCCGATTGGAGCGGGCCCGCGAGGACCTGGCCCGCCTGCGACAAAGCTGGGCGATCGACGCCCTGCTGCAAAAATTGCGCGCCAGCACCGTGATCTCGATCCGGCGCAGCCAACTGCCGTTCCGCTACAGGGATCCCAGTTGATGGCCGCCGCTGGACGAGCCCCGCTAGAATGACGGGCATGGACAAGCACAGGGTCGTCGTGCTGGCGTTCGCCGTCATTCTGGCCGCGACCGCGCCGCGCGCCGAGGTCGTCGACGACATCGTCGCCTGGGTCAATGGCGACATCATTACCAAGAGCGAGTACGAAGAGGAAGCGGCCGGCCTGAAAGCCGACGCCGAGCGTAGCCTGACCGGTGAAGCGCTCGATCGCGAGCTGCAGCAGATTCGCAGCGGACTGTTGATCCAGATCATCGACCGCCGGGTTCTGCTCGATCGCGCCAAGCGCTTCTACGACCTGTCGAAGATGGAAGAGGCCTTCTTCGACCAGTTCAAGGAACAGCAGAAAAAGTCCGACGCCGAGATCGAAAAACTCTTGGCTGAGGACGGGACGACGGTCACCGAGCTCAAGCGGCGTCTGGTCCAGATCTATGCGCCGCAGGAGGTCGTACGGCTGGAGATCCGCGACCGCCTCGGCGTGCCGAGCGCCGAAGTCCGGGCCTACTACGACGCACACCCGGAGGAGTTCAAAATCGAAGCCCAAGCGACCTTCCGGGAGATCGTGTTACTCGGGGAGGGCGCGTTCAGAAAACGTGAACGGCGGGACGAGATCGAGGCGATGCGCGTACGGTTGGTCGCCGGCGAGTCGTTCGAAGACATGGCGAAAGGGGTCTCGGAGGCCCCCTCGAACGAGGGCGGCGGGTTGGTCGGCCCGATCCGCCGCAGCGATGTCCACGAGCAGCTCCGGGAGGTGATCTTCGGTATTGCGCCGGGAGCGATTTCGGAAATCGTCGAGAGTCCCTTCGGCCTGCACTTGATTCGCGTCGAAAGCCGCGAAGACGATCGATCCCGTGAGTTCTCCGACGTCGAGGCGGCGATTCGCAAGCGCCTCGAGGATCGGAAGTGGAATCAAGCCACCAAGGATTTCATTGACAAGGCCCGCGCCGAGGCCGACTGGTGCGTCAAGCCCCGCTACCGCGACCTAATGCCCGACGATCAGTTGGGAAGTTGCAGGGCGCTCTAGAATTATTCAATCTTCCCAGTTGCAAGCGATCAGGACCTTTGGTAAATTCAGCTGCATCCGAGCCTTGACGCGTTGCGAAACCCGCGTTCGCCGAGTCTGTGGCAGCCCCGAAGTCTGATACTAACGACTTGTAACACGCTCCGATGCCGACACTTGGAGGACTGAATCCGTCATGGAATCAGAACAGACCACCCGCATGATCAATCGGAAACTCGTCCGGCCGAAACTGGCGGAGGTCAAGGAACGATTTGGCCCGCCACCACAACGCGGCGGAGACGGCCCGGAAGTCAGCGCGCGAGACAACACGCAGAACGGAACCGCGCCGCGAAGGCGGATGGCGCCGCCCGAGCAGACCAATGCCGAGGCGTTCTACTACCTGAAGCAGATGAACCAGCAAACGGCGATGGTCGTCGTGCTCGATGACGGCCAGAAGCTATGCGGGCACATCGAGTGGTATGACCGCTCCTGCCTCAAGGTGCATCGCGAAGGGGCACCGAACGTGCTCGTCTTCAAACACTGCATCAAGTATCTCTATAAGCAGGAAGACGAAGCCCCGTCCTGATCCGTTCACCGATGCCCAAAAGCCTCCCGTGTGACTCGAACCAGTTCGGGATGTAGGGTCGCTCCGGCGGCGACGATCTCCCCGGAATCCAGATAGCTCGCGCCGCCGACCACGTCGGTAACCATTCCTCCCGCTTCGAGGACGACCAGCGCTCCGGCCGCGATATCCCAGCGCGACAACCCGACCTCCCAGAAGCCGTCGTAACGGCCGCAGGCCGTGTGCACGAGATCGAGGCTCGCCGAGCCCGCCCGTCGCAATCCGGAGCTTTTGCGCGCAAAGACCTCAAAGGCCGTCAAGTACTCGCGGAGCCGCGCGAACTCGCGAAACGGGAAGCCGGTGGCGAGCAAGGCTGGCCCCAGCTCCCGCACGGACGAGCAGTGAATCGGGTTGCCGTTCAGCCGCGCCCCTCCGCCACGGAAGGCGTGGAATGTCTCGCCGTGAATGGGATCGTGGACCGCGCCGGCGACCAGGCCCTGCGCGTCCTCCACCGCGACCGAGGTCGCGAACATCGGGATCCCGTGGATGAAGTTCGTCGTCCCGTCCAGCGGATCGACGACCCAGCGATGGTCGGAAACGCCTGCGCTGGGGGTTCCTTCTTCGGCCATCACCCCATGTGCGGGAAACGCGCGATGGATACGCTCGATCACCGCCCGTTCGGCGGCGCGATCGACTTCGGTGACGTAGTCGTGCTCGCCCTTGGATTCCACGCGCAGCGGAACGGCACCGCGAAAACGGGCGCGTAGTACGGATCCCCCGGCGTGGGCGGCCTCGATTGCCAGGCACTCGAGGGCGGCGGGTGACGGCGAGTCGCTCACGGCTCCTCGACCGGGCGACGATGGGCGCGCGGGTGCGCGCGCTCGTAGACCGCCACCAGGGATTCGATACCCACGTGGGTGTAGCGCTGGGTCGTCGAAAGCGAGGCGTGCCCGAGCAACTCCTGGATCGACCGAAGATCGGCTCCGGCGTTCAATAGGTGGGTCGCAAACGAATGGCGCAGCGCGTGGGGCGAGATGTGGCCCACGATCGCAGCCTCTTGCAGTCGCCGATCGAGGATCCGGCGCACGCTGCGGTCGGTCAGTCGGCCCCCGCGCAGGTTCAAGAACAACGGCTCGCCGTCGGTTCGCCCGCGCAGCGGAACCGCCGCGGCAAGCCAACGCCGGAGGGCCACCGCGGCCTTGTCGCCGAAGGGGACTTCCCGTTCCTTCCCACCCTTGCCGGTGACGCGTAGCATGCCGCTGGCTAGGTCGATGTCACCGATGTCCAGCGAGACCAACTCGCTGACCCGCAGTCCCGAAGCGTAGAGCAACTCGAGCAGCGCCCGGTCGCGGGTTCCCGCCGCGTCGTCTCCGACGATTCGATCGAGCAACACGAAGATTTCGTCGACGGTCAAAGCCCGAGGGAGCCCGCGCGGCGATTTTGGCGACGGAATGCGCGCTGCTGGGCTGCTATCGATCCGGCCCTCGCGAACCGCGTAGCGTAGGAACGAACGTACCGCGGCCAGCTTGCGCGCGGCGGAGCTGCGCGCAAGGCCGCGGCGGTGCAAGGAGGCGACGAAGCTGCGCACCGCCAGTCGGTCGATCCGCTCGGGGCCGGGCGGCGGATCGAGACCGAGTTCGACGACGAGGTGTCGCCCGAGGTCGGCCAGATCCGACGAGTAGGCAACGATGGTCCGCTGCGAGACTCGCCGTTGGTCGCGCAGGTAGTCCAGGAACCGCTCGACCGCGACGTCGAAACCCGAGCCGTCGCTCATCCGGCGGGCTCGTACGTTCGCGGCAAATCGGCCAGCTCGAGCCAGCGGTCGACCGCCGCGAGCGCGCGTTCGGCGCGTGCGCCGTTTCGCGCTTTTTTGCCACGCGGGCCGGACGGGGGTTCGGGGAGCAGTCCGAATGCCGCGTTGGTCGGCTGATAACCCGCCGGGTCGGCGTGGGATATGTAATGACAGAGGGCGCCGAGCATGGTCTCCTGGGGAAGTTGTAACGGCACGCGCCCGGTCGCCATCCGCGCCGCGTTCAGACCGGCCAGCAGACCGGTCGCCGCCGACTCGGTGTAGCCTTCGACCCCCGAGATCTGCCCGGCAAAGAACAGCCCGGGGCGCTTTCGGGTCTGCAGCTCCGGGCGCAGGACTTCGGGCGCGTTGATGTAGCAGTTGCGGTGGATCTGTCCCAGTCGGACGAACTCCGCTCGCGCGAGGCCCGGGATCGTGCGAAAGACTCGGGTTTGCTCGGGCCAGCGAAGCTGGGTTTGGAACCCGACCATCGAGTAATGCTCGGCGGCCAGGTTGTCCTGCCGGAGTTGGACGACCGCCCACGGACGGCGGCCGTTGGCGGGATCGGAGAGTCCGACCGGTTTCATCGGCCCGAAGCGCAAGGTATCGGGACCCCGTCGGGCCATCTCTTCGATCGGCAGGCAGCCTTCGAAGAACGGCGTCTGGTCGACCTCGTGGAGCGGGGCCTTCTCGCCCGCGAGCAGGGCCGCGACGAATCCCTCATAAACTTCCCGGTCCATCGGGCAGTTGAGGTAGTCCGCACCGGAGCCCTTGCCCCAGCGCGAGGCGGCGAAGGTGATGTCTCGGTCGATCGAGTCGGCCTCAATCACCGGCGCGATCGCGTCAAAAAAGAACAGGTATTCGCGTCCCGTGAAGCGCCCAATCGCGGCGGCCAGACTCTCCGCGACGAGCGGTCCGACCGCCAAGATGACGACGTCGTCGGGTGGGATCTCGGTGATCTCGAGCCGCTCGAGCGTGATCAGCGGTTCGGCCTCGATGGCCTCGGTGACCGCGCGGGCGAACGCTTGGCGGTCGACGGCCAGAGCCGATCCTGCCGGAAGTTGGGTCTTGATGGCACAGTCGAGGATGAGCGAGCCCATCCGGCGCATCTCTTCTTTGAGAAGACCGTGGGCGGTCGAAAGCTCGACCGATTTCAGAGAGTTTGAGCAAACCAACTCGGCCAGGTCGCCAGTCCGGTGGACCGGGGTCTCGCGCACCGGTCGCATCTCGACCAGACGCACCGGAACCCCGAATCGGGCGAGCTGCCAGGCGGCTTCGCTTCCGGCCAGGCCGCCGCCCACGACGACGACAGGACGGATCGCCATGGCTCCTCCGCAGACGAACGCGAAAAGGATCATAGCGCAGCGTTTCCAAGGCACCGGCCACTGATGGACGGCGTTCGGGACACCGTGTAATCTCTCCGGGTCCTGAACCCGGACGAACCGGGCTCGATGGGCCTCCTGCCAACCAAAATCATCCCGGAGTGATGAACCGATGAATCAGCGGATACTTCCTGGCGTCCTTGTCCTCGCACTTGCTTTCGCCGGTTGCGGCGGGTCCCCGACGGCGCCGAGCGAGTCCGGCCCCGCGGCGAGCGCGCCGTCCTCCGTCGTCGCCAAGATCGGCGAGGAGACGATCACCATGGCTCAACTGGAAGAGGCCGCCGGCAACGAGCTGCGCGAGCTGGCAAATCAGCGCTTCGAGCTGCTGCAGTCCACGCTCAACAACCTCGTTTCGCAGAAGCTCGTAGCCAAGGAGGCCGTGGCGCGCAGTATCTCCGAGCAGGACTTGTTCGCGGCCGAGGTTGCACAGAAGCTCCAGCCGCCCACCGAGCAAGAGGTGCAGGCTTTCTGGGAGCAGGTCAAGGGCAACGTCGGCGACCAGACCTTCGAATCGCTCAAGCCGCGCATCGAGGGCGAACTGAACAACCAGAAGCGCCAGGTCCGTGTTCGAGAGTTCCTCGAGGGCCTGCGGGCCGGGGCAAACGTTCAGATCATGCTCGAGCCGCCGCGAGCGGAGGTCGTCGTTCCGCCTGGCGAGCCCGCGCTCGGGCCGGAGAACGCGCCGATCACGATCGTCGAGTTCTCGGACTTCGATTGTCCGTTCTGTAAGGACACCTACGCTCCGATGGAGCGCGTGCTGGAGGAGTACAAGGGCAAGGTGCGATTCGTCTATCGCGACTTCCCCTTGGCCATGCACAAGCGGGCCATGCCCGCCTCACAGGCCGCTCGCTGTGCGCACGAGCAGGACAAGTACTGGATCTATTACCGGAGCCTCATGGAAATCAAAGGCGATCTCAGCGACGAAGACCTGAAGAAGCGCGCCACCGACCTCAGCCTGGACATGACGAAATTCGAGGAGTGCTACGGCTCGAACCGCCACGCCGCCACGGTGCAGGCCGCGATGGAGGATGCCAAGAAATTGGGCGTCACCGGGACCCCGACATTTTTCATCAACGGTCGCATGCTCGTCGGACGCCAAGGCTACGATCAGTTCAAGCAGATCATCGAACAGGAACTGGCGACCTCGAAGCCCAGCTGACCGCGCCGCAGTCTCTCGAAAAACTTACCCCGCGGGGGCCGGAGCGACTAGGAACTCCGGCCCCCGGGCGGGGTAAGAGGGAGAGACCAAACGAGCCTAGCGTCGGGGCAGCGATCGCCCAGCGGTTGAGCCAGTCGTGACTACGACCTGTTTCAAGAAAACTCTGACTCGATAGATCGCGCTCGATACGCGATCGGCGGTTCCGTTCGTAGTCAACGGATCATCGTGATCGCCGATGAGGCAGTTCGCAGGTCGAGGGACCCTAGACCGCTGTTCGGCGTTTTCGTCCATCGGTACACAGGGTTTCGCTATCTCCGTTGGGTCTGCACGAACGCTCAACCCAAGCATCAATACCATCAGGGTGCATGTCAACAATCGCGCCATTGACTCTTCCCTCCTCGCTTCGAGCGACGTAGTGGGAGTTACGGCGAGAATGGCAATGTGCCAGCAAACCGCATTCAATCGGTTGCAGGTCAGAAAGTTGTGTGTTGCGCGTTGGAAACGCTAGCTGGCCGACCGAGCAAGACTCGTCGCCACGCGGCGAAACTCGTCGAGTTCCGAGGCGTCCGTCGCGACCCAACTCGATAGACGGCGCAATCGACGCGCGAGCGCGCGACTCGCAGCAGCATCACCTACGGCTACCGAGTACTTGAAGAGCTGGAACTCAGCCTTGAATTGCAGTGTTTTGTCGTTCAACTGCTTTGCAATCTCTGCGGCCTCCCGCCACAAATCGACTGCACGACTTGGATGACTCTCGATCAGCTCGATCTCGCCGAGTAGGATTCGACCAAGCGCGAGTGTTTTCCGCTGTTCCATCGCGCGCAGTCGCCGCTCCGCAACGCCAATCACTCGCCGAGCTGCTTTCAATCGTCCCAAGAGGACATAGGCTTGTCCGAGGTTCTGAAGCGCGCGCGCCATATCATTTTCACGACCCGCCGCTTTATGTGCTTCATGTGCTTTCTCAAAGTGCACCGCAGCGGACGCACCGTCGCCTAACGCTAGATCCACGTTCCCACGATTCGAGTACGCGTGTCCCAGGTGAGTGTGTTTCGGGTTGCTCTTGGCAGCGAGGATTGCTTGGTCAGCAAATTCCAGGGCTCGGTTAAGCTCCTTCAGGCGAAGGTAGCAAGACGAGACACGTTCCAAGATCTCGGGAATTCGTTGCGGATTCAGTCCCTCGTGCGAGTAAACGTGATTTACTTCGTGTAACGCGAATCTGTATCGCCCGAGTCGCATCGCGGTGGTGGCACAGTTTTGGGTCGTTACGAGTTGCTGTTCCTCGAAATCGCGGAACTCATCCAGTAGTTCGGCGCCAACGACGGCGAGCGCGTCACGGCAGTACGCATAGGCGTGCCATGTGTATCCACCATTGATTGCTTGTTGGCTGAGGACGCGCAATTCCTGGAGAGTCTTGCCCGCGGTCTCGGGCCCGCCGATCCGGTCAACTTCAAGATCGAGTTCCATTCGCTCTACGAGGGCATCCGCCGAAACCTCGTAGATCCGCGACAAGGGAATCGCCTTCGTCAGCGCAAGCCGCTGAAACCCGTTTTCGCAGCGTGAGAGGTAGCCTTTGCTGATGCGTTCGGCGAAGGGCTCCGAGCGCGAACAGACTTCGTTCAGGCTGAACCCGCGTCGGACCCGCAGGGCCTTGAGGTAGCGGCCAAAGGCGTGGATTGCATTTTCGGCCATGACATCCCTCGCGTCCCGACAGTTATACCAGTGATTCGGGCCGCCTTGCGCGGTCCGGGGCGGCCACGAGACTCACGGCGTTCCCGTTCGCCAACTTCCGCGGGGCGCGGACGGCTACGGGGCGGTTGCGGATCGGCAACCGGACCAGCGAGCAGAGCGTGCGTCCATGCGGCCGAGGTCTACGTTTTGATCCATGGAACGCAGGGGCAATCGATCCGCGATCCCAGAAGTTCGCGGCGTTGCGTCAGGCGGCTCCGGGTCCTGGCCCCTTCTCGAGTTTGGAGATCCGATGGGTGTTGAACGCGATCGTCGATCGGTCCCTCGCCGTCTTCTACTGTCCCTCGCCGCGATGGCGATGGGATCGGGACTCAGTGCAGTACTGGCTCTGAGCGTCATCGGGGGTCCGGGAGGGTCCTCGCCCCCCGTTTCGTCTCCGGCTTGGCTAGACCTCTCGCGGTGCAATACGTATTGTCAGATGTACCACCTCGACCACGGTGACGTCCTCGGCTACAACACCTGTTACACCTGCGGCTGCCTCGTCGATGCAGCAGAGAACCACTCAGAGTTCGTTTCCGCGATGGCCCAGTGTCAGCGAGCCGCGCGAGCATCCTGGTGATCGCCCGCGGCTCGGGGTCGTCCATTTCCAATCGGCCTGCGGATGGCAGGCGGGAGGCTAGGAAGATGAATCGAAGGTTACATCGGCTCGGAGTCGTGCTCGCAATCGGTGGTCTCGCCACACTCGCAGGGAGGGCGGAACCCGGCGGCGAACCGCTCGTCGACGTCTACATGGACGGAACCGGAACGACCGCCGTGGACGCGGTCCTCAGATCCACGGCCAAGGTCGTGCTCGAGGATCTGCGGACGATCGATGAGATTCCGGCCTCCGCGCGCCGGACCGTGGTCCCGGAGTCCCAGCGAGTTTCGCACCGCAACCCCGTCGGGGTCCGCGTGCCGGAGGGAACGCGGGAGGGCAGTCGAGCCTGGCTCGAGGCCGATCTGCTCCGTCGAGAGGACGCCGAAATCGTCCTGACTCACCACGACGCCACCCGGCACCAGTTCGTGATCGCCGGCTACAGCTACCCGAAGGGGCCCGGTGAGGATCGGAGGCCGTGGATGGTCCTCTTCACACCGGAGTTCCTGCACGCCCGGGCCGAGTTTGCGATTCAGTCCTCCACTGACGAGGCCGCGAGCCTGGCGCTCCGGGAGGTCGCGGGCCTGGACGGCGATCGGATCTACTTCAAAGCGGAGTCGGGCGATCGCAGGGACTTTCTCGTCTCGGCCCGCTACACGGTTCGCGGTGTGACACCTGAGGAGACTGTCTCGAGCCGATAATCGGCCCCATTTGGCTCGATCCGCAGCAAAATCCAACCTGTCCGGCGCTTAGGGGTGCTTCCCGGCGCCGGACTCCTATATTCGGCCAAGAGACTGTCGCCGCGACGCGCGTGGCGGGCCTGGTATTCCCGCTGGCGGCCTTCAAGGTACCGGTCCGCGCGGGGGTGAAACTTGGCTGTCGTCGACATCCCGACTCGCACGATCACGATCAAGGTCGTGTACTTCGGCTGCGCCCTCGGCGGGAAAACGACCAACCTCGCGACCCTCCACCGCTTGACCGATCCGGACGGCCACCAGGGCATGGTCTCGATCGCCACGAACGACGACCGGACCTTGTTCTTCGATCTGCTGCCGGTGGACCTCGGCCAGATTGGCGGTCTCAACGTCAAGGTCAAGCTCTACACCGTGCCGGGACAAGTTCACTACGAGTTGACGCGACGACAGGTGCTCGGCGGTGCCGACGGCGTCGTTTTCGTCGCGGACTCGGCGCCGGAGGCGCAGAAGTCCAACGCCTGGGCGTTGGAGAATTTGCGCTTCAATCTTACCGAGCAAAAGCTCGACCCCGATCTCACGCCGATCGTTCTGCAGTACAACAAACGCGATCTCCCGAACGCCATTCCGATCGCGGAACTCGAGGCGAATCTGAACCGTCGCGGGATTCCGCACACCGAAGGTGTGGCCACCACCGGTGTCGGCGTCGTCGATACGTTTGCCGAGATCCTCAAACGCTCGATCACGAGTGCCTGGGCCAAAGCCGGGCGCGGATCAGCCCAAGACGCCGGGATCGCCGAAAAAGTCGATCAGGCTCTCGCCATCGCGCGCTCGCGAACACCGGGTCCATCCCAGGTGATGCGCACCGACTTCGAGAAGCGATTCGATATGGACGCCTACCGTGAAGGTGAAGCGGACCGCGGTCGCGACCGTCGTATCGTCGACCAGGAATCGCTGCTGTCTGAATCGGTCCAGGCCAACATGATGATGGCCGAGCGGCTCGAGGGGCTGCGGAGCGCCAATGCGCTCGGCGCGCGTCGCGGCGAGATGATGGACGCGCTGGCCAAGATCGCCCCAATGCTCGCCGACACCGCTTCGGAGACCCTGCCGCTCGGCTCGCTCAAGGTCATGCTTCACGGGGCGAAGCGCTCCGAGGGCGCCCTGTTCTTCACCAAGCCGAGAGAGCAGAGTCTGGTCGAGCGCGAAGTCGAGCCTGCCGGGCGCCACGATCCGTTGAACGCCCTCAACGTCGAAGGACTGGGAAGTCTGGCTTTCCGGTTGGCCCAGACCGCGACCGTGCGGGTGATCGATGATCTCGTCGGCGACGTGTTCTTCGCGGAGGTGCCGCCCTCCTGCCAGACGTTTGGCTCGCTGCTGATCGCACCCCTGGCCTGCGACGGAATGACGTTCGGTGCCTTGTTCGTCTACGGCCGTATCGATGAGTTGGGATTCGACGAGACCGAGCAGCGATTCTGGGCCGCGGCCTCGAGCCTCTACGGCTTGGCGTTGCACTGGCGAGCCTTGCGCAAGAAAGTCTTGGAGTTCCAGGCTCAATGATCGCGCCCACGAATCCGCTCTCGGCCGATCCCGCCGAAATCGACCCATCGGCTTCGATGGCGATCCGCGAGCTTGCTCGCTCCATCGATTCGATCGCCGAGCGCGAAGCGCTGCTGGCGAGTCTATTCGACGGTCTGGACTCCTCGAGCGCGGTGCTCGAGTCGAGCGGCAAGATCCTCGCTGTCAACGCTGCATGGCGCGCCGCGGTCGACCCCGGGTTGCCGTTTGGCTCGCGACTCGCCGCCGGAGACGATTACCTGACGCAGAGTCGTGTCGACGCCGCGGTCTCGGGCCCCGCGTCAGCGGTCGCGCGCATGCTCACCGCGACGACCGAGGGCCGCAATGACGAAATGCGGGTCGAATACCATGTCGACACGCAGCGCGGCTCACGTTGGTATCTGTGCCGCACCAAGCGCCTAAAGGTCGGGAACGTCGAGAGAATCCTCGTCTTGCACTCGGATGTCACCGCCTCGCGCCAGCACCAGGCCGCTCTGGAGCAGAGCGACAGACTGCATCGCCGGGCGCTCGAGCATATCGACGAAGGTTTCATCGAGCTTGACGTTCTCGGGCAGGTCTGTTTCGCCAATCGGGCGGGTCGAGAGATTCTCGGTGTGACGATCGGCGGGTTGCGCGGCGCGGAATTGAGTCAACTCGTCGGCGCCGAGAACTGCGCCAAATTCTCGAGGATCCTGGTGCGTTGCCGCCGGTCGCGACTGAAGCGTCGTCGGTTCGGGTTTCCGATCGTGAGGAAGCAAGCCGATCCCGTCGACGTCGTCGGATCGGTGACCGCGCTCGTCGACGACAGCAAGCAGCACATGGGCTATCGCGTCGTCGTTCATGACGTGTCGCGGCAGCGACGCGTGGAGCGCGAGCTGCAACGGTCTTGCCGGGAACTTGAAGGTGCACGGAACGCTGCCCTCGAGGCCACGCGCACCAAGTCCGAGTTCGTTGCCAACGTGAGTCACGAGATCCGTACGCCGATGAACGGCATCATCGGCATGACCGAGCTGGCCCTTGACAGTGATCTCGATGACGAGCAGCGGGACTACCTCCAGTCGGTGCGCAGCTCCGCGCTGGCCCTGCTCAAATTAATCAACGACATCCTTGATTTTTCCAAGATCGAAGCGGGTCGAATGGAAGTCGAGCGGACACCGTTCTCGCTCCAAGAGCTGCTGGTCGAAGCACTCATGCCGTTGACGGTCCGCGCTTCGCGCAAGGGACTCGAATTGCTCTACGAGATGGTGCCAGACCTGCACCGCCAGCTCGTGGGGGATCCGAATCGCTTGCGTCAGGTCTTGATCAATCTGGTGGATAACGCGATCAAGTTCACCGGGTCCGGTGAAATCGTCGTTCGCGTCACCGTTCAGGAACGCACGGCGAGCGACGTGGTCTTGTGCATCCTCGTCGAGGACACCGGCATTGGAATCGATCCAGGCAAGCATGCGCTGATCTTCCAGTCCTTCGCGCAGGCCGACGGGTCGACCACTCGGAAGTACGGTGGAACCGGGCTGGGTCTGGCGATCTCCCGGCAGTTGGTCGAGTTGATGGGCGGTGAACTCTGGGTCGAGCCGGGCACCGTCGGCGGGAGCCGATTCGTCTTCACCGTGCGGTTGGGCCTCGGCTACGAGCTTGCCCCGCCCCAGGGCGTCGACCCCCCGGCCGAGCTCGTCGGATTGCGAGTTCTCGTCGTCGACGATCATTCCGCGAGTCGCGCAACGGCGCTCGAGAGTCTGCGAATCCTTGGCGTCCAAGGCGTCGGTGTCGTCTCGCTCGAATCGGCCTGGACCGCGATGCGGGCCGCCTGCGCGGCGACCGCGCCCTATGGTCTGCTGGCGGTCGACGCGCGATTGATCTCCGCCGGCGGCGAGGCGATTCTGTCCCACATCCGAGAAGATGCCTCGTTGAGCCACGTGCCCATCGTCGTGATCACGTTGGCCGGACATCGAGAACCTGCCGGTGATTCGGCGATCAAGATCGGCGGCCTACTCACCAAGCCGTACCGCCTGGTCGAGTTGCGGGATCTGTTGCTCAGCGCGATTGGGGGTCGCACCCCGAAGCCTCTCGCGGCGCCGAAGCTGCCAGCGGAACCTAGCGCGCGTCCGCTTCGCATTCTCATCGCCGAGGACAACCGCGTCAACCAGGAGGTCGCACGACTCCTGCTTCTCAAAGCGGGTCACCGGGTCCGACTGGCGACGAACGGGCAAGAGGCGCTCGAAGCCTTGAATCACGAATCGTTTGACCTCGTGCTGATGGACATCGAGATGCCTGGGATCGACGGGATCGCGGCGACCCGAATGATCCGTAGGCGCGACCATCATCGCCGAACGCCGATCATCGCGATTTCGGCCCACGCGATGCCCGGAGACCGAGAGCGGTTTCTCGACGCCGGAATGGACGCCTACCTCTCCAAGCCCTTCGACCATGCGGCGTTCCTCAAGCTCGTCAACGACGTCAGCGCGGGTAACGCGATCCACACCGAATCGCAGAGTGCCGCTACCGCGGACTCGAGCGCCGAACAGACGCTGCCGGTCGACGCCGCGCTGCTCTTCGAGCAGATGGGCAACGACCGGGTCCTGATCGACGAGATCACGTCCCTGTTCTACGCGGATCGCACGGAGATGATCGAGGCGTTGAGCGCGGCGATCCGCAGCCGAGTTCCCAAGGCCGTCGAGCGGGAAGCGCACAAGATCCGCAGCACCTTCAGCACGCTTGCTGCGGCGCCGGCCGCAGCGACGGCGCGATTACTGGAAGACCTGGCGTCAGGAGGGCAGCTCACGCGCGCTGGAGAGTTGCGCGACCAGATCGAGATCCAAGCCGTGGAGGTCGAAGAGGCTCTGCGGGCCTACTTCGAGTCGCACCCGGCGTTACTGGACGACGAAGTCCGAAAATAGAACTTCGTCGATCTGGCCGTCGTCGAGCAGCGGTTCCAGCGCGATCTTGACCTCGCGTCGGAAGCTCTCTTTTCCGATCGGGCTGACCAATTCCTCGGAGCTCTTGGTCGTCAGCAGGCTGAGGATGCGATCCCGCATCTTGGCCTGCATCAGCGGGTTCGCGCTGACGCTTACGGCTAGGCTCGCGGGCGCGATCGCGAGTTGAAGGTTGACCTTCGCGAATCGATCGCGTCCGGACTCGTGGATGTTGACCAGGAAGGTCTCCATCGTCACCAGTCCCGGTGGTTCCGCCTTGGCTTCCACCGGCGCTTCGTGCTCACTCTTCCCCAGCATTAGGAAGGCGCCCGCGCCCCCGGCGACGAGGACCACGGGAAGCACGATCATCAGGAGCTTCTTGTTCATGCAGATCTCCGGAAAGGCCTCGTCTAATCTCGCGTCCGCCGTGTCGGAATTCAAGACTCTCGCCGTCGTGCCGATAACGGAAATGGAAGGTGGGACATGGACATTCGGATCGGAAGCACGCCGCCAGTGGGGGCCCCAGGCGATCGACACCCGGTCCCCGAGGGCCAGGTCGAGGCCAAGCTGCTCGCCGTCCGAGCGCCGAGAAAGCGCGGCTCGGCGCCCCCGGTCGACCAACGAGAGCGCCGCCAGCCCGGGGGCGAGCGCGACCCGCAGGGCGGGCGCGTCCTTGTGTTGTTGATTCCCGACGGTGACCGGTTGCCCGATGGGATCGAGGCCGGCAACTGGCGCGTGTTTCTACGTTTCTCGCGCCGATAGAAGCGCGTCCGACCCGTCAGCGGCGGACGAGTTGGTCCAAGAATACAGAGTTGGCCACGGCGTGCTCGCGACCATCGACCTCGATGACGGTCTGCAGCGGGGTGATCGCCTTCAGCGTGCCGCGACTGTCACCGACCTCCAGCGACTCACCCGCACGGAAGAGTTTTCGAGCATAGAATCCGGCGACGATGTTGCGAGTCACGTCTTGGGTCCCCAATCCGAACGACAACCCGAAAGCCAGCGCCGCGCCGGCGAGTCCGCAAAACGTCACGATGCGGATGATCTCGATATTGATTTTCAACTGGGCCACCGCCATGACGCCGGCGATGAAAACGACGAGCACTGAAACGATGTTGCCCAGAGCCGACGAGTAGTCGATGCCCGACTCGCGCGCCGACCGCGTTACCGCGGCACCGATGAACTGACCGGCGCTGCTGCCGATCAGCAACAAGAGCAGCGCCGTCACCAGATTCGGCAAGAACGCCAAAAAACCACCGATGGCGCTTGATATCGGCTCGAGGCCCAGAGCGTCGGCCGCGGTCTGCGCGAACAGGAACAGCATCAGCCAGTAGACGACGCGCGGCAAGACCGAACTCAGAGGCTCCTCGATTCCGAATCGTTTGAACGTCGTGTCCATGCCGTAGCGCGCCGGGAGCGCATCGAAACCGGATCGTCGCAGCACTGCGCGCAGCACGATCGAGATCGTCTTGGCCACGATCAGCGCAAAGACGACGACCATCAGACCGACGACGATGCGCGGGATCGCACCGAAGAATCCAGCGATCATCCCCTCCCAAGTCGAACGGGCATGCTCCAAGATACTGATCGTCTCCACGCTCACTCCCTTCGCGGTTTCTCACCATCGCCGACCCCGAGCAGTCCGAAGATCGCCCCGATGAACTCCAACAGCACCAAGAACGGCGCAAACCACGCCAGCTCTACAACCTGCCGGCCGAGAAACTTGCGTTGCAATTTGCCGTGCAGCCGGTCGCGAAATCGCGGATCGACCGCGTGACGCAAGGACCGCAGTTCGGCCACGGGCGCACCCGGGTCGATCTCGGTTTCGTCGTCATTCATGGTTCGTTGGCCGACAGGCCTTGCAGGCTACCGTAACGGGCGCGAAACGCCTCGCGTCCGCGCTTGATCCGCATCTTCGTCGCCGAGAGGCTCAGATTCAACGAATCGGCGATCTCTTGATACTCCATACCGTCATGATCGCAGAGGATCAGGGGTATTCGAAGCGTTTCCGGTATCGAGTCGAGCACGGCGCCGATCCGGGCCAGCTCTTTGGCGGATACGTGGGCCTGGGCGGTGTCGGGCGCCTGGGTCAGGGGCTCTTCGCCTTCCAACGCGGGATCGTCCACGTTCACGAAGGTCACGCGCCGGCGGCGCTCGAGAAAATTGAGGCAGTGGTTGACCTTGATCCGCTGAAGCCAGGTCCGAAACTGTGAACGGCCCTCGAAGCCACGGATTCCGAAGAGCGCCTTGACGAAGATGTCCTGCGCAAGATCCTCGGCGTCATCGGCCGAGCGTGTCAGATAGCGGCAATTGGTCACGATGCCCTCACGGTGGCGCTCGACGAGTTCATCGAAGGCGCGAAAGTCGCCTTCCATGGCCTTCGCGACGCGTTCGGCGAGCGCCTCGTCGCTTTCGGAGGAACGGGCGGCCAAGTCGGGCTCCTCGTGATAGGTGACCCGTCAGGGTCCAAAAAGGTCACATCGTCCCGTGTGAGAAGAGCAGGCGCGGCACTCTACATCTGCGATCCGGCCGGAATCAAACCCACCATGGAATTCGCGGTCGATGTGACTTTCCCCGTTCCGAATGGTCTACTGGTGCGACCGAACCGAAATGCCGTGGTGGCGATCGAGATCGGGATCCAACCGGAGCCCCGGCGACCCGCAGTTCGTCGGGCACCCCAATTTAGCGGGAGCATCGAATGATTCGAGTGGAGCAACACCTCTTTTTCGCAGCCCTTGTCACGCTCTTGGCGTTTCCGGCCGTTGCCGCGGACGATCCCGCCCGGCCGTGGACAGACGCGGCGGAGGTCTCGGCCGTGATCACCTCCGGCAACACCGAGACCAAGAACGTCGCGTTGGCGAACAAATTCATTTACAACTGGAGCGCGGCCGACCTGACGGTCGACGCCGCCGCGCTGCGCACCGAAAGCGACAGTACGACGACCGCGGAGGCCTACCAACTCGGCGGGAAGTACCGCCGGACGATCCGCGACAACTTTCTGTGGTACACGTTGGCCGGCTGGGACCGCAATCGATTTGCCGGCATCACCGACCGCTACACGGCAGGCGGCGGCGTCGGCTACCGGTTTTTCAAGGATGACCTGCAGGCCCTGATCGGGGAGCTCGGCGTCGACTACACGGACGAGAGCCGGACCGGCGGGACGAGCGACAGCTTCGCCGGCGCCCGAGCGTTCCTGGGCTACGATCGCAAGTTGAGCGAGACGTCCAGCTTGGCGACGAGTCTGGAGGTCCTCGAAAACCTCAGCGACACCGAAGATCTGCGGGCGAAGTGGATCACCGGCGTCACGGCGAGCCTCTCCTCGAGGTTGGCGCTCAAGGTCGGTTACGCGATGCTCTACGATCGTCAACCGGTCGAGGTGCTGGTCGGAGCCGGGCCTGCCGTCATCGAGTTCGACGATGTCGACACGATGCTCTCAGCCTCTCTTGTGATAAATTTTTAACCGTTTTGATCAAGGAGGATCCGATGTGCTGAAAGACTTCAAAGATTTCGCAATGCGCGGGAACGTCGTCGATCTGGCGGTCGGCATCGTCATTGGTGGAGCGTTCGGCAAGATAGTCTCGTCGTTCGTCTCCGATGTGCTGATGCCTCCGATCGGTCTCGCGCTCGGCGGTGTCGACTTCTCGAACCTGTTCCTCGACCTGTCGGGGAAGGGGCACGCCACGCTCGAAGCGGCCAAGGCCGCCGGCGCGGCGACGATCAACTACGGTGTGTTCGTCAATACCGTGCTCGACTTCTTGATCGTCGCTTTCGCGATCTTCATGGTCGTCAAGGCAATGAACAGGATGAAGCGCGAAGAGGCGGCGCCACCTGCGGTACCGACCACGAAATCCTGCACCTACTGCCTGAGCGAAATACCGCTCAAGGCCACGAAGTGCATGCACTGCACCTCCGCGCTGCAAGCGACGGCGTGAATTGCCGCTGGGCCCCCTGCGGGGGGCCCAGCGCTCTAGAAGAGCTTGCGCACCTCGATCAGCTCGTCTTCCATCTCGACCATCAGAGTCGCCAGTTCGATATCGGGGACTCCCAGCAGGTCGATCGCCGCCTCCTGTAGCAGGTCGAGGTCGGCATCCGGACGCAGGTGCATCCCGAACTTCTGCGTGACCAGATTCGCCGCCTGGACGCAAACGAGCAGGGGATCCGAGTCCTCGTCGACCTCTTGGCGATCGACGAGGGCCGTCCGGCAGATCGACTCCGGTAGATTCCATTTCGTCAGCGTATTGAACCCGAGCTCGCAATGCAGGGCCTCGATCAGCTCCAGCAAAACGTCGCGGGTTGCGGTCACGCCGAGTCCGTCCGACTCGAGCAGGTCCGCGCCCCGGAGAATCAGCAACTGCCCGCAATCGTGGAGCAAGCCAGCCAGGAAGGCCTCATCCGGATCGGCGTCGATGCGTGGCGCCAGGCGGCGCGCGGCGAACGCCGTCGCCACCGAGTGATCCCACAGGATGTGTTGGAAATCCTGTTTGGTCTTCAGCTCGCCACCTTGAAAATGGCCTTTCATCAGCAGTGCGGTAACGACCGACCCGACCTGCTTGAAGCCAAGTCGCGCGATCGCTTGGTTCAGGTCGCCGACCTGTCGTAGCCCGCCGAAAGCCGCCGAGTTCGCAATTCTCAGGATCTCGCCGGAGAGGGCCGGATCGCGGGAGATCAGCGCGGCGATCCGTTTGGCGTCGACATCTTCCTGGCCTAGGAGTTGGGTCAGTCGGAGCGCGAGTTCCGGGATCGGCGGCAGGCTGATCTCCCCAGCCTCGACCATCCCCCGGATGCGATCCGAAAGAGACGACACGGTCGGTGTCACGGCCTCGGTCATTGTTTTCTCCCCACGCGAAGCGCCGATCGGATCGATTTCAACGGCCTGGCGGCGGTATCGCGCGGCGCGTTCGTGATGATCTCGGCGATTGAAGTCAACCCCTCGGCGGCCTTGAGCAGACCGTCCTCTTGCAGCGTCAGGAACTCGCTCAAGCGTCGCGCGGAGACTCGAAGTTCCTTTGCCGCCGCTCGGTGCATGACGAGATCGCGGAATTCATCGTCGGGCAACAGCACCTCGTGGATCGCGACGCGGCCGCGATAACCGGTACCGTTGCACTGCCCGCACCCGACGGCTACCTGAAAAGCCTGCCCACGATAGTCCTCACGCTCCAAGCCGAGAAAGCGCTGCTCAGCTCGATTCGGGTCCCCGGGCTTACGACACTGCGTGCAGAGCCTGCGCACCAGGCGCTGCGCGACCACGGCCGTTACGGTCGAAGCCACGAGAAACGGCTCAGCGCCCATCTCGAGCAATCGCACGAAGGCGCCGACGCTGTCCTCGGTGTGAAAGGTCGAGTAGACCTTGTGCCCGGTCAGTGCCGATTCCAGCGCCAAACTGACGGTCACCTCGTCGCGAACCTCGCCGATGACGATGGTGTCCGGATCCTGACGCACGATCGCGCGAAGCGAGTCGGCAAAAGTCGGGCCGGTCTTCTGGTTCACGCTGCACTGCACGACCCCGGGCATGACGTACTCCACGGGATCTTCGGCCGTGATCACTTTCTCGGTCGGATCGTTGGCGTGACTGATGAACGAATACAGCGTCGTCGTTTTGCCGCTGCCCGTCGGTCCGACGATCAGCACGAGTCCCGACGAGGCTTCCAGAACGATCTCGGTCAAGGAAGCAAAAGCCCGGGGTGTGAAGCCGATCTTATCGATCGGAACGATCCCCCGGCTACGGTCGAGCAACCGCAGGACCATCGTTTCGCCATGCACCGAGACGTAGCTCGACACACGGATATCGATGTCGCGACCGTCGATCCGAACGTAGATCTTTCCGTCCTGGTGCAACCGTTTTTCGGAGATGTCGCAACTGGCCAAGATCTTCAAGCGTGAGCAGATCCGCGGCGCAAACTCGATCGGGAGGTCAGTCAGCGGGATCAGCACGCCGTCGACTCGTACCCGGACGCGAAGCTTGTCTTGCATTGGTTCGATGTGTAGGTCGCTGGCGACGAGTTGCAGTGCGCGCGCAAGTAGGTAGTCCACGATCTGGACCGCTTCTTCACCGTTCTCATCCGCGTTTCCGACTTCGCCGATCTCGCGGTACTGAAGGGTGGGCGCACCGGGTTCGTCCGTGCTGCTTCCACGCAGTCGCTCGATCGTGTTCAGCGCTTCGGTGATCTTTTCCGACGGACAGAGCACCGGTGTTACCGGGGCAGAAAAGATTCTCGACAGCTCGGCGATCAGATGATCGGCGTCGGGATCGGAGAGGAAGACTTGCACCCGGCCATCGACGATCGCCGACGGAAGAACGTTGTTACGACGCAAGTACCGCATCGACGCTCGGCCGACGAGCTCGGTATCGACGGTGGCAATCTGGGGTTCGGCGAAGCGAAGCGAACGCTTGATTGCCAGCGCCTCGAGGAACGCGGCTTCGGTGACGAGCTTACCGGTGACCAGGATCAATCGATCCGAGAAATTCGGCTCGCTCGCGCGAGTCTTGAAAAACGCCGCGACATCCTCGTCGCTGAGATGACCCTTCGCCTGCAGCAAATCGACGAGCGACAGGCATGCCAGTCGCTCGTGGGCGATCCGTTGGAGGTCGTCACGGCTCAACTCACCGAGATCGAAAAGCACCTCCGCGAGCGGTTTCGGCCGACTCAGGCGCGCTGCAACCCGCCGTGCGCGCTCGAGCTGATCCTCGGTGACCTTCCCCAGGCGACGGATCGCATCGGTCTCGTCGCGCTCCTTGCGCGATTCGATGGCCGCACCGACGCCCCTTCGCAGTTCCTTGGTATCCCAGGGTTTGGACATTATGGCCAGGTCACCCAGGTCCCGGCGCACGTCGTCGGGTACCTCGAGCTGGTCCATCCCGGTCAGCATCATCAGTGGCGTATCCGGGTGCAACTCGTGGACTCGCTTCAGCAGGGACAGACCGTCCATCCCGGGCATCATGCGGTCGGAGATGACCAGATCGACGGGTCCACGGACTAACAGTTCGAGGGCCGCCTGGCCGCTGGTCGCCGTGAGGACCGAAGTCTGCTCATCGCTGAGCAGGCCTTCGAGCGCGCCGAGTATCGCGCGTTCGTCATCCACGACTAAAATCTTGCGGTTCATTTACCGCTTCGATCGACTGGGGGCAGACAGGGAACTGCGGATCGTGCCGCTTCGTTGACGGCCGCGATCTCGCGGTGTAGCTCCGCGCGATAGATCGAAACGTCGGGCGGGGCCTCAAACCCCAGCCGAACGATTCCCGATGAGCATTCGATGACCGTAACGCGGATCTCGTTACCGATCACGACGCTCTCGCCGAGTTTTCGTGTCAAGACCAGCACCGGGACCTCCTGTCCCGCGGACGCGGTTTGCGCCCTGACCTCTCACCGCTCCGCGGTGAGTTCCTCGGCTACACCGTCTCGGCGACCAATCTTGCGCGTAGAGGCAGTCGACGATCGTCCAGGATCACCTGCGCACCGCAGCGGCGAGCGACGTTGATGACGATCGGCGCCCGCAGATTGGCCATCGGCCCTTCGGCCTCGATAGTCGCCACCGCGAGGATCAACAGCTCGCTCGTCTCGTCGAAGCCCAGCGCATCGGCCACGCGTTGACTGAACTCCGGCCGGTAGTCCGGGTCGACGAGAGTCGGGTCGACGACCGGCAGGTTGAAACCCGGAAGATCGGTGCTGCACAGGACACGAACCGGAGAGTCCGGACGAGCCAGCAGCTGGAAGTGACGAGCCTCCGGCACGCCGATGATCCCCTCCTCGAAATGAAGCCCGCTCGTGTCGTCGTCGATCGCTATTGCCGCCAGTGTCATGGTTCACCCCAGATAATCGAAAAGGGACCGTTGAAAGACCTTCGCCGCGCCGGCCGACAGCGCGTCGAGGGTCGTCGAGGCCGAAGTCAATTCGAATGCCGTCTGCTCGATGTCGGCATCCTCGAGCTCGCCGATACGCAACTTCAGTCGCAGGGCCGAGTCCGCGCCGCGATCGAGCGCTTGCTCGATCCGAACCAAGCGATCGCCGACCTCGGCGCGATTGACGCCCAGGCGATCGAGGGCATTCTTCAATTCGGGGAGCCGTGCTTCGATCGCCGCGGTGTCGTTGTCCCGCAAAGCTTGGGCCAGGTTGCCCATGAGCGCGAACAGGTCGCCGTCGGTGACGAAGATCCGCTCGCCCGACAGCGTCGTACCGACGGTCTGTGATTCGTCGATCGCTGCCTGTGCTTCGCCGTCGTTGCCGGCGTAGGCGCCACTGGCATCGAACGGCGGCGCGAGCGTTTCGGTTCCACCGAACAGATAACGTCCGTCCTGTTCGGTGTTGGACAGGAACAACAGCCGCTCGCGCAGCTGGTCGATCTGGCCCGCCTGGATTTCACGTTGCTGGTCGGAGGCCGCACCCGCTCCCAGAGCGATCGTCCGCGCCTCGCTGATCAGATTGAAGACCTCCCCCAGCGTCACGTCGATCGTATTCAACTCGAACGCGGCCGACTGCGCCGATCGCCGTAACCCTTCGGTCCGGACGAGTCGCGCGCGCAACTCCAGCGAAGCCGCGGCGGCGACCGGGTCGTCCGACGCGTGGCGCACGCGCTTGCCGTCGCCGAGCTGCGCCAGCGCGCGATCCAACGTTCGCCGCTGGTTGCGGATGCCGCGCAGGTAGGTCTCTTGCAGGATCGCGTCACTGACTCTCAAGTGTGTCTCTCCGAGCTCAGCGCAGGTTGATTGCGGTTTCGGTCACTTCGTTCAAGACCTGGATGAAGCGGGCCGCCGCTTCGAACGCGCGCTGGAAACGGACCAGTTCGACGGCCTCCTCGTCGAGCGAGACGCCGGTGATCGAATCGCGACGGGCGACGAGCCCGTCCAGGACGCTCTCGGCGACATTGCCGGCGACATCGGCATCGGCGATCTGCCCCCCGAGGGTCGAAGCGACCTCGGCCAGAAACTGCGCGGGCGTCCGGTTCCCCAGTGCGGCCGAGGCGGTCGTCTGCAACCGAGAGAGCTCGACCGCTAGCGCGCCGTCACCCGGCGCACCGTCGGCGGAGATGGCCAGCAACGAAGGATCGGCGACGACTTGTGAATTGACGACGATCGATCGCGCCGCACCCGTGGCCGGAGCGGGGTCCGGGTCGAACAGGGGGACCCCCGTGGATCCGTCTAGGGCCGTTCCAGATGTGGTCAGTGCGTTCGCGCGCGTGATCAGATCGGCGGCCAGGCGATCGAGCTCGGCCAATCGAGCGGGAATCGCGTCGTCACGCACGGACAAAAGAGCGCCGAGCTTACCTCCACGCAGGCGACTGGTGATGATTTGACCATCGGGGCCCTTAAGCTGGAGGATGCCATTGGCGTCACGGGTCTTTCCGAGTGGAAAAGCCGTGTCGGCGTTGACCAGTGTCGTACCCGACGGCAACGAGAACAGGACGCGGCTGCCGTCGGCCGAAGTTGCGCTGCCGCCGGTCAGCTCGACCAGGGACTCAACGACCACTTGCCGTTGATCGCGCAGCGGCGCGGCCACCGCTCCATCTGCCTCCTCGGAGAGGATGCGTCGATTCAGCGCGGCGAGATCGTTCGCCAGCCGGTTGATCTCGCCGGTCAGTTGCTCGATGCTCCCGTCTTCCGCGCGGCGCTGGTCATCCAGTCGCGTGTAGGTGTCGCGGATCTGGCGCGTCAAACTTTCGGCCGAGGAGACCGCGGATCGGCGCAACGCCGGACTCTCGGGTGACGAGGCCAGGTTGCCGAACGCATCGGTGAACCCGGCCCAGGCTGAGGCGATCCCATCACCGTCGAGCGAGCCAAACGTCGCCTCGATCTCTTGCAGCCCGCGCAGGCGTTCGCGCGATCCGGATAGATTGCCGCGCTCGCGCTCGAGGGTGACCTGCAGGAATCGATCCTCGGCCCGGCGGATCCGTGCGACCTCGACGCCGCTGTCGAGAAAGCCGCCCTGCACGCGGACCAGGAATCCAGGGGTCAGGTCGACACGGCGTCGGGCGTAGCCGGGCGTCGATGCGTTGGCGATGTTGTCGCCGGCGACCTGCAGGCCGATCCGCGCCGCGCTCAGCGCGCGGGTCCCGAGGTCGAAATAGGAAAAAAGACCGCTCATACGCGTTGCCTCAAGCGGAGACCGTCGACCCGCGCCTCCTGGGCGCGGCCCGTCGGACCGTAGGTTTCTTCGGTCCCGTGGATCAACTCGATCAGTCGACGATTGATCTGGATCAGGCGCGCCAGCAGCGCACCGTCGATCGCGGTCGAACGTGCGAGATCGGTCAAGGTCTGATCGAGGCGCGTTCGGGCTGCGCGCAACTCATCGAGGTCGCCCGCAGGTGCGCGACCGAATTCGGCAGCGAGCAACTTCGATTCGAGCGCCAGCGTCTCGAGGCGCGCCGTCACGCCGTCGATCGCGTCGGCATCCCCGTTACGCAGGGCGGCGCGCATCTGGCGATCGAGCTCGGCCGCCCCCACAAGGCGGCGGCACAGCTCATCGACGAGCCTCGCCCGGGGGCGGGCTCCGTCTGCCATCTCAGCGGACGAGGCCATCCTCGAACTCCACCAGCGACTCGGCGACCCGCTTCGGATCGACTCGATAGGTTCCGTCGGCGAGCGCGTGCTTGAGCTCTTCGATACGCGATTCGCGGATCTCGGGAAGCTCGCGCACCCGATCGACGAGGGACTTGATTTGTCGTGCGCTTTCCGAAAGCTCGAGGCGGTCGGCCGCCTCGCGGCGCTTGGAGTCGACGGCTGCCGGCTGGGACTCGCGCCCCGGGGCTTTACCTGATCGCTCCGCTCCTCCGGGTCCGCCAATCGGTTCAATGGCCATTCTTGTTGCCTCCCTCGTTCTTTTTATCGGCCGGCGACCCGAGAACTTGAGTGGCCAGTGGGCCTGGGGCGGCGAACGCCGGGTCCGCATTTGCCCCGTTTTTTCGAGCTTCGAAGTGCAGATGGGGCCCGGTCGCCCGGCCGCTCTGTCCGACCTTACCGAGCGCCTGTCCGCGCACGACCCACTGCCCCTCGCTCACGTCGGCCCCGGAAAGGTGCGCATAGCGGGTCCGCCAGCCCTGCGCGTGCTCCAGCTCGATGAGCAAGCCGTAGGAGCCTCGCGGACCGACATCGACCACGCGGCCGGGCGCAATCGCCAGCACCGGGGTTCCGGTCGGGGCCGCCAGATCGACTCCGGCGTGGAAGCGGCCACGGCCGTCGATCGGATCGTTCCCCCAGCCGTAGCTGCGGGAGATCCGGGGCGGAGAGGCCGCCGGCGACGCCGAGCCTAGCCCGTCCGAGGCGGCCGTGGCAGTTTCGTAGGCGTTGCGTGCGCGAAGCCCGTTCAGCCGCTCGAGTGCCGGCTCGACCTCGCTCCCACGCCCACGGGTCCACTGCTCTTCGAGCAACTTTGCGATTCCGAGGGGCGAGCGCTCGGCGACCGATTCTCCCAGATGCTGTTCGAACAGGCCGTCGTAGATCGCAGAGCCGGTACCTCCGCCGAAAAATCCCTCCTCGAGCTGGGCTTCGCGCATCCGCGAGATCAAGGTCTGGAGGAACAACGACTCGAAGGCGCGCGCCGCCTGACGCAACGCGAGGCGCTCGGACGAGCCGTTGTCGGCGCCCGGAGCGAGTCGAGTGACGGCGAGCGACGTCTCGCTCACATCAACACCAGCTCGGCGTGCAGCGCGCCGGCAGCTTGGATCGCCTGGAGGATCGCGATCATGTCGCGTGATGAGACACCGAGCGCATTCAACGCGTTGACGAGCTCGGCGACGGAAACGCCCTCTTCGAGCGTGACGACGTGGCTCGGCTCTTCGGTGGCGACCACTTCGCGCTGCGGCAGCACTACGGTCTCTCCTTTCTGGGAGAACGGACCGGGTTGGCTGGCTTCGAGTTGTGTTCGGACCTCGATCGACAGGTTGCCGTGAGCCAAGGCCACACGAGAGACGCGGACATCGTTGCCCATCACGACCGTGCCCGTACGCTCGTTGATCGCGATACGCGCGACGACATCGGGCCGTGCTTCCAACGCTTCGAGCTGCGCTAGTAGACCGACCGGGTCGCCGGCGAGAGTCTCGGGCGGCGTGATCCGGACGGCGGTCGCATCCTCGGCGTGCGCGACCGGTGCCGAGAAATGATCGTTGATCACAGCGGCTACCCGATTCGCGGTCGCAAAATCGGGTTGCCGCAGGAGCAGGTTGAACGGGACTCCGGCTCGAAGCGTGAACGGCACCGTACGTTCGACGACGGCGCCCTCGGCGATGCGGCCTGCGGTCGGATGGTTCTTCTGCACCGAGTTGCCGCCGCCACCGCCGAGGAAGGCGCCGCCGAGCGAGACCGCACCCTGAGCGGCCGCGTAGATCTCGCCGTCGGGTCCGGTGAGCGGGGTGAGCAAGAGCTGTCCGCCTTGAAGGGTCTTCGCGTCGCCCATCGACGAGACTTGCACATCGATGCGTTGCCCCGCCCGGACGAATGGCGGTAGGTCCGCAGTGACCAGCACAGCGGCGACGTTTCGAACGCGGATCTCGTCCGGCGGGACGGCGATCCCACTTCGACGCAGCAAGTTTGCGATCGATTGGATCGTAAACTTGGCCTGGGTTCCGTCCCCGGTGCCCTGCAGACCGACGACGAGTCCGTAACCGATCAGCGGGTTCCGGCGCACGCCCTCGACGTCGGTAAGATCCTTGATGCGCACCGGCGGCGCGGCCAACGCAGGCACAGCCAGCCAGGTGGCGACGAACAGAATCAGAATGATGCGCACGCGAGCTGTTGACATGGGTCCCCCGGGATCAGAGCGGCCAGATTCGGTTCATGAGGCGTTGCAACCAGCCCTGGCGTGCCGTGTCATCGAGTTCCCCGCGGCCCCAGAGCTGCACGGTGAGCTGGCCGATCATGCCCGAGGACACCTGGTTGTCCGAGTTGACGTCGACCGCCCGAACCGAGCCGACGAGGGTCAGGATCTGGCGCTCACGATTGACGACGACGGTCTTCTGTCCGGCGATGATCAGGTCGCCGTTCGGCAGTACTCGGGCAACGCGGGCCGTGATCAGGCCGCTGAGCTGGCTGGAGCGGGTAGTTCGTCCGTCGCCGGCGAACACCGAATCGCTTTTTCCGCTCAGCAGGGGCGAGATCCCGAACTTCCCCGGTACCTGGGTTGGACCTTCCAGGCCGAAGGCTACGCTCGCGCCCATCTCCACACCCGAGGTGCGGTTGAGATCGGTCTGGGACTCGTTCGTTCCCAGCGAGCGCTCGTCGACCCGGATCGTCAACAGATCATTCGTGCGATAGGCGCGCGTGTCGCGGAACAGGGCGGCTCCCGGACCGCCGTCGGTCCAGAGCGAACCCGAAGAGGATGCGGGGGTCGGGAACGGGGGAAGCAGTTCGATCTCCCGAAGCACACTTTGCAGGTCGTTCTCCAGTGTGACCTCGGGAGCGCGGCGCGTGATGCAACCGCAGAAGATCAAGACCAAGGCCGCCGAAGCGGCCGTCCTCGAGATCGGTCGATTCATTCCTGACTCCTCCAGGCTGAGTTCGGACGCGAGATGACCAGGGCGCCGTCGGCAGTGACGCGACCGGTGACCAGGGTTCCGCTGGACGTATTCAGCGCCGGAACGAGATCTCCAGGTGCTCCGTCGGCACGCGCGGTCCCCGCAGCCACGACCGTCAATCCGTGAGTCATGTATCGCAATTCGACCGGCCGACCGCGATGGACCACCGGTGCCGGGCCAAACAGATCCGCGGTCAAGCACCGTCCGGCGCCGAGCGTTCGCAGCGGTACGCGGTCGACGAGCCCGTCCGGATCGCGCAGCGGCGTCCCGGTCGCCCGCGTCAAGTCGCATTCGCGCAGTTCGAGGTCGGCACTTGAGACCGCGCTGCCGCGTCGAAGTGCGCGGCGGGCGACGAGTGCCGGACCGCGCACGACGCCGCGGGCGGTGGCGAGCGTTTCGCGCACGGGACTCCCGTCGCTTGCGCGCACGCGGAGCCGCAACCGGGCGCGGCCCGACAGGTCCGGGCCCGTGGCCTCGACGAGCTCGTACCGTTCGCCGGGTGCCAGGGAATCCTCGGTGACGCTGACCGAGACGACCTCGAATCGATCGGGCGCGGCGACGAGCCGTTCGGCCATCGCCGTCGGGTCGTCCGTGTTCGCCGCGAGGGAGGCGACCAGCAGGCCGATGATCTGTACCGGGGTGCGCATCAGCGGATGATGTTGTTGACCTGTTGCATCATGTCGTCCGCGGTCCGAATCGTGCGCGAGTTCAACTCGTACGCACGCTGCGCGGCGATCATGTCCACCAGCTCGTTGACGATGCTGACGTTTGAGATCTCGAGGAAGCCCTGCTGCAGCTCTCCTAGTCCCTCGAGCCCCGGCGTTCCGTCGACCGGATCGCCCGACGCGGAGGTCTGCTGGAACAGATTGCCGCCCAGGCTCAACAGGCCGGTCGGATTGATGAAGTTGGCCAACTCGATTTGGCCGATCTCGGTCGAGCCGGTCTGGCCTGCCTGGGTGACGCTGACCGTTCCGTCCCGGCCGATCGCGACCGTCGTCGCATCGCTCGGGATCGTGATCGGCGGGTCGAGCGCATAGCCCTGCGCGCTGACGAGCTGACCGTCTCCGTTCGTGGTGAACGAGCCATCTCGTGTGTAGCCCGTGGTGCCGTCCGGCCGCAGCACCTTGAAAAAGCCGCTACCCTCGACGACGACGTCGAGTGGATTGTCGGTCTTCTTCATGTCGCCCTGGCTGAAGATCTTCTTCACCGACGACGTGGCCACGCCCAGGCCGAGTTGCACCCCGGCCGGTCGTTCCGTCGTGGCCGACGTCGGAGACCCCGGCGCTTCGACGGTCTGGTAGAGCAGATCGTGGAATTCCGCGCGGCTGCGCTTGAACCCGCTCGTGTTGACGTTCGCCAAGTTGTTGGCGATCGTGTCAATCTGCAGCTGCTGCGCCTGCATCCCTGAAGCAGCACTCCAAACGGCTCTCTGCATCGTACTCTCCTAGAATTGGGGACAGGCACTGAATTTCGATTCGGTGCCTGTCTCCATTTATCCGGCAATCTCGGTCACGGCTTTGCGGTTGACGTCGTTCATGGTCATCGAGACGATCCGTTGGTAGCTCTCGAAGGCACGCTGGGCCTCGACAAGCAAGACCAGCTCGCTGATCGGGTTGGCGGCGGAGCCTTCGAGCCAACCCGGATCCAGTTGCTTGGTGGCGACCGGTTTCAGACGGTCGTCGTCGCCAGCGGCGGTCAACAGGTTGTTGCCCTCGGGGCGTAGCACCTGTTCGGGATCGGAAACGACGAGCAGTTCGCCGCGTGCCTGGTCGCCATCGAAGATCTGGCCGTCGGCGGTGATCGTCGCGGCCTGCGTCAGTCCGCCGATCGGCTGTTCTCCCGAGCCGAGCACGCGTCGCCCCCCGGAGTCGATCAACTCGCCCGACTCGGAAACGCCAAGCGCCCCGTTTCGCGTGTATCGACGACCCGCCGGGGTCTCAACGGCGAACAACGCACCCTCGGGAAGGGCGACGTCGAGCCCGCGGCCCGTGGGACGGCTGGGCCCGGGTCCCGGTGCCTCGTAGGCACCGCCGAGCGCGACCGCGCGATTGACTGCGGCCAGCTCCGGTGACGCGCCCGGGTCGAGCGCTTCGAAGATCGCCGAGAACGAGCGCTGCGAGCGGTAACCGCTCGTGGAAAGGTTCGCCAAGTTGTTGGCGATCATCTCCACGCGGCGCTCCTCGACCAAGAGACCCGAGGCGGCGACGTAGAATTGGCTGTTCATCGGGCTCCTTCGCAGGTACCGCATGTCAAGCTCCGTGCCAACCGGCGAGACCGCGTCGTTACGGCATAAACCGACCGCCAGGCGAATGTCGA
Organism: Acidobacteriota bacterium; assembly: GCA_031401755.1. Lineage (GTDB taxonomy): Bacteria > Acidobacteriota > Polarisedimenticolia > Polarisedimenticolales > Polarisedimenticolaceae > JANNRU01. The sequence goes on from JANNRU010000643.1 coordinate 33,230, forward strand.
CACCTGCCGCCGGCAAAAACCGGCCGGTTCACCGGCCGTGAATGGCCGCGCGCTCATCGACCCACCGAGCGCGCCCGGGCGGACTGTTCGGCGCGCTCGGCTTCGAGGATCCACTCGTCGAGTGCGCGTCCGCTCATCGGGGACTCGCTGCGCTTGCGCCAGCGCGCGACGCGCGCAGCCAGATCGGCCTCACCGCGCGAGCTGAAGTCGTCAGCAGACGTTGTCGATGGCGTGGGCATCGAACGTTCGTCGACGAGTAGCGATGCAGCCGGCGAACCAACCGATCGACGTCGACGGAACACCACGCGCGAACGCGAGGCCAGCCAGAGTGCGATCGCGAACAAGTTCGCGATCGCCAGCCCGACGAGAAACCGGGGTTCCGTGAGTAGGTTCATGATCGGGACTCCATGGTCGACCGCGCGCCGAGATCGGCGATGCGGCGTTGTGTCGATTCCGTGACACGGAAACCGAAATGGCCCTCGACCACGACGAGCTCGCCGGTGGCGACGATCGCGCCGTTAACTACGAGCTGCACCGGACCATCGGGATTTCTGGCAAGGGGCAGTGTGTGGCCCGGCTCGAGGTCGAGAAGTTTCTCGAGCGGGACCTCCTCCGAGGCCAGCCAAACCTCGACTGGGACCTCGAGGTCCAACAGCCCAGCGTTGCCGAGAGTGTCGCTCATTTCTTCTCCTTTGCTGCAGCCGGCTTACGGCCTCGTCGCCAACCAATTCGGAACGTGCCGACCCCACCGTCGCGTTCGACACGACCGGCAAACACCGTCGCGCCGTTCAGACGCAGCTCGAGCGGTGTCGTCTCCGGGGAGTCGAAGGCCAACAGCTGTCCGGACTTCAATGCCGTGAGGTCCGCGAACGAGACGCGCCCGGCGCGCAATACCGGCCGGACGGTGATCGGGATCTTCCTGGCGACGATGCCAAGGGGCCCGACGCGCAACTCGTGCGGCAACAGATCGCGTTCATTTGGCTCGTGCAGCAGCGCCGGCGTCGCGACGAGCAATCCGCCGCGCTCCTGATCGCCGATGAAGATTCGAACCGGACTGACGCCGATCGTCTCCCCGCGCATCGCGAGCGTCACCGGGAGCGCAGTCGTACCGAACTCGCTGCGCGTCAGAACGATCCCGGTGCTGCGCGCCAAGCCCGGGGTCACCGTTTCGCAGAGGCTGGTCAGCACGCGCGATTCGAGCGGTGTCGGCCCGCGAACCTCGTCGGCGGAGTTTCCCACACCCCCGAGCGCGAGCTCGACCAGCGAAAGCGCGCAAGCCGGATCAAGGGCCAAGGCGATGCCACCCGAGTCGGCCATCAAGAACGACAACACCCAGGTCGGTGAGGCGATGGCTTCGAGCGCCGGGCCGGCCTGTTCTTGAAGGAAGCCACTCACTTCGATCCGCAAGGTCGCCTCGAGCTCACGCTCGAGTTCGGCCTGGAGCCCCGCCGCGATCCGCTCGAGTCGCTTGCGGGCCTCGGCCTCGCGGTCGGGCGCGATGGCCACGGGTCGACGGAGCGAGTAGGTGCGCACGGCGGCGTTGGCGGAAGTCGACTTGTCGGCCGCAGCCAGCGCGGTATCTTCTCCGACGGAGAGCACGCTGGCCACTTCTTCAGGTCGCAGCAGGGGACCTTTGCTCATCTCGTCTCTCGCTTTCCGTCGGAGGCCATCGCGGGCCGCAGGCGCGCGCCGACGGCGACGCGCAGCCGCGCTGTCGCCTGTGAGTGGATCTGACAGATGCGCGACTCGGTGACCGCGAGCACCGCGCCGATTTCTTTTAAAGTCAGGCCTTCGACGTAGTACAACTCGAGAATCCGACGTTCGCGCTCGGGAAGCTCGGCGATCGCCTCGGCCAGCAGCGCAACTCGTTCCCGACGCTCGAAGGGTCCGTCCGGAGGGTCAGTCAGCGATACCAGATGGTCGGACTCGCCATCGCCCGTCAGCTCGTCGAGTGAGAGCAGCGGGCCCGTCGCCGCATCGGCGAGCAGCGCGCGATAGGCCGGCAGTTCGAGGCCCAGCTGCTCCGCGATCTCTTCTTCGGTCGGCGTCCGCCCGAGCCGTCCAGCAAGCGTCGCTATCGCCGCGTCAATCGAGCGCCGCATGCGCCGGACCGAGCGCGGCCGCCAATCCTTCTTGCGCAATCCGTCGAGGATCGCGCCCCGCACGCGTGCTTCCGCGTAGGTTCGGAAGCGCGCCCCCTGCGCTGGATCAAAGCGATCGCAAGCGTCGAGTAACCCGAGTACCCCGTCATGAATCAAGTCGTCGAGCTCGACACTGGCCGGCAGCCGCGGGTGGATGCGCAACGCGACATAGCGCACGAGGTCGACGTGCGACTCGACAAATCGGCCGCGCTCGATGGAGGAGGGATCCCGGACTCCCGGAGTCCACCCCAAGGGCTCGTGCTGCGAGGTCAATGCGACCACTCCGGTGTCGCCTCGGGCAACAAGCGATCCCAGTAGCAGTTCGTGCGCTGCGCGCCGCGGTCACCGAGTGTCAGTCGCAGCGCCAGTTGCTCGTAGCAGCGACCGGCGCGGCTATCGGGAAACAGCTCGACGAGCGATTTCTGTCGCCTGACGGCCTCGGGTAGCTTCGGATCGGTGTAAACCGCGCCGAGCCATCCCGGCTCGCGCCCGAGGAAGTGGCGCGCGGCCTTGGCGATCTGTTCGTAGGCGCGCAGCGCCTCCTCTTCGCTGTCCGTCGCATTGACCACCACGTCGACGGGTTTGACGGGGTCGGCGGCCCATAGAACCTTGAGCGAGGCGTAGGCGTCGACGAGCGACGTCGGCTCGGGTGTCGTGACCAGCAGCACTCTCCCGGCGGCAAGTTGGAGCGACAGCGTCGTCTCCCCCAGCCCGGCGCCTGTGTCGACGATCAGGTCATCTACGCTGCGGCTTCCCTCCGCCAGCGCGGCGATCAGTCGGCGCCGCGACGCGGGATCGAGACTCGACAGCTCGGGAATCCCGGACGCCGCGGGCAATATTCGAACGCCCAACGGGCCGTCGAGCAACACCTCGTTGAGCGTGGCCTCGCCACGGATCAGGTGTTCGACGTTGCGCTTGGGAATCAACCCCAGCAGCACGTCGATGTTGGCCAAGCCGAGGTCGCCGTCGACGACCAGGACCCGACGACCCCAGCGCGCGAGCGAGACGGCGAGATTGACCACGAGATTGCTCTTGCCGACGCCGCCCTTGCTGCCGGTTACCGCGAGCGCGACCGGGGCCGAGCGTGAGGTGGAGACGAGTGTCGTATCGATCATTTGTGGGCCTCATTGGCGCCGGTGCCCGGGTTGCCGGCGCGCAGCAGGAGCGCGGCGAGCCGTTGTGGCGTCGCCGGTTCGAGATCGTCGGGCACACGATGGCCCGTGGTCAGAAAGCCGAGCGGCAGCCGCCGTTCGGCGATGGCAGTCAGGCACTCTCCGGGACGCGAGCCGTCGTCGGTCCGGGAGAGCGCGGCGATCGTCGGACGGAGCGTTGAAAACCGATCACAGGCCTCGCGTGCGTCCTGATGATGCAGCCCCGCCGGAACGAGCACGACCAGCTCGGCCAGCGGCGCCACGTGGCGCAGAGATTCCGTTGCGGAGAACCGCTCGCGGTCTCGACGCCCGATGCCCGGCGTGTCGATGAAAACGGTCGTGCGATCGTTGGCGCGGTGAAGGATCGCGGCAAGATCGTCGGGCGTGCGAACGATTCGGTGCTCGACGCCGAGGTGGCGTGCGTAGATCGCCGACTGCTCGATCGCTCCGACGCGATCGACATCCGACTGCGCCACGATGACCGTGCGCCTGGCCTCGAACACGGCTCGCGCAGCAAGCTTGGCCACGGTCGTCGTCTTGCCCGCCCCAGCCGGCCCGACCACGAACACCACGGGCGCCGCGAACGGCGGATCCGTCGTCGGCACGAGCGCGGCGATCGCTTCCGCCGCCGCCACCGCCAACCGCGCCGCGGTCGCCGGTGCCAAGTCCCGCTGCGTCACCCGAGCGAACCGCTCCACCAGATCCCGCGACAACCCCGCCGCGACGAGCGCTTCACAAATGGGGTCCGTCACCTTTTCCGCCGCGCCCGTCGGTGGCAAGCTCGATCCCGGCGACCGCTCGGGCCGCGGAGAAATTCGCTCCTGTCCCCATTTCTCGGCTCGAGGGGAGGCGACGGTCAGTTCGACGGCGGGGAGGCCCTGGGGGCTCTTGAATTCGTTGGTGGCGAGGACGAGGGCGTCGGGGCCGAACTCGGCGTGGGCTTGGGCGAGGGCCGTGGCCAAGTCCGGGGCTCTGAAGGTCTTGAGCAACATCGCCCGGATCTACCGCACTTGCCCGAGGGCCTGGACGCGCACGCCGTCCGGCACCTCGAGTACCGAGAGGAAAGGCACAGACGGCAGCGCCGACTCGGTGAGCTGCCGCAGCAACGAGCGCGACTCGGCGCTCGGACAGAGCACGGCGGGCTGCACGCCCGGCGGCGCTTGCCTTAGCGCTGTCGCCACGCGATGCACCAGACCGGCGGTCACCCGCGGGTCCGCGGGGCGCGGTTTGTTCCCCGTGCCGTCACCGAGCATTTCGCGCAGTTGACCTTCGACTTCGCTCGACAGCGTCACGACGTGCAAGGCGTCGCGCTCGAGCAGCGGCCCGACGAGCCACCGGCCGAGCGCCTGGCGTACGCGGGCCACGATTTCGCGCATGTCCTTGGTCGTTCCCGCAAGGTCGGCCATTGTCTCGCAGATCGTCATCAGATCGCGGATCGACACGCGTTCGCGGAGCAAGGACTGCAAGACCTTCTGCACCTGGCCGACGGTGTATCGCTCCGGAACAAGCTCTTCGACCAACTTGGGAGACTGCTTGGCCAGCAGGTCCAGCAGTCGCTGTGTCTCCTGCCGACCGAGCAGATCCGGAGCATGTCGTCGAACGACTTCCGACAAGTGTGTGGCCAACGTCGACGTACGATCGACGACGGTGTAGCCGACGCTCCGCGCACGATCAGATTGCGACTCATCGATCCAGAGCGCGTCGATGCCGAACGCCGGATCCTTGGTTTTTTCACCCTCGATCCGCTCCAGTGCGTCACCCGGGTCGATCGCCAGAACGCGCCGCCGCGGCAAGCGCGCTCGCCCGACCTCCGCACCGCGGAGCAGCAGCACATACTCGTCCGAGGCCAGCCGCAGATTGTCGCGGACGCGCACCGGCGGCACGACCATGCCCAGATCGAGCGCGACTTGCCGTCGGATGCCGCGAATCCGGTCGAGCAACCCGCCGGCGCGATCGGAGCCGGCGAGCTCCACCAAGTCGTAGCCGACCTCGATCGTCAGCGGATCGACCGCGAGCAAGGGCTCGATCGGTTCTTCGGGGGCTGCGACTGCGGGACCCGGCAACGCGGCCACGCGTTGCGCCTCGTCGCGCTCTTGTTTTCGGAGTCCAGAGGCGAACCAGCCGATCACCCCAGCCAGCGAGAGGAACGCGATCGTCGGCAACCCGGGAACGAGCGCCAGTGCCCCGAGCGATCCGGCAGCGACCGCGAGTGGCCGCGGGTTGGACAGCAGTTGGCTGGCCAAATGCCCCGACAACTCTTGGTTGCTGCCCGAGCGCGTGGTGATCAAGGCTCCGGCCACCGAGGTCAACAGTGCCGGTACCGCGGTGACCAGACCGTCGCCCACCGTCAGGACCGTGTAGGTATGCAACGCGTCGAGTGGTGCCATTCCGGCCTGCAGGATGCCGACGCCGAGACCGGCAATGATGTTGATGGCGACGATGATCAGCGAGGCGATCGCGTCTCGCTGCGTGAACTTCACGGCGCCGTCCATCGAGCCGTAGAAATCGGCTTCGTCCTGGATGCGCTGCCGGCGTTCGCGGGCCTCGGTCTCGTCGATCAGCCCGGCGTTCAGGTCGGCGTCGATGGCCATCTGTTTGCCGGGCATCGCGTCCAACGTGAAGCGCGCGGCCACCTCGCTGATCCGGTTCGCGCCGTGGTTGATGACGATGAACTGCACCGCCAGCAACACGAGGAAGATCACGATGCCGACGATCAAGTTGCCGCCGACTACGAACTGTCCAAAGGCCTCGATGACGCTACCGGCGGCGTGGGTGCCCTCGGAGCCGTGCAGCAGGATCCGCCGGGTCGAGGCGATGTTCAGGGCCAGCCGAAACACGGTCACGAGCAACAGCACGGACGGAAAGACCGAAAAGTCCAGCGGACTTCGAATGTGCAGCGCGGTCAGCAGGACGATCATGCCGATCGAAATACTCAAGCTGACCAAGAGATCGAGAATCAGCGGCGGCAGCGGGATGAGCATCACCGCGACCAGCCCGACGATCGCGATCGGAACCCCGATGCGGGTCACAGGGGCGATCTCCGCCACCACCTCGGTCGGCTTCACTGACGACCTCCATCAGACTGCGCGTCGGTGTCTGGCGCCGACGAACGTGCGGGCTTGCGCCGCAAGACCAACGCGAGCAGTTCGGCGACGGCGCGGAACAGTTGCGGCGGGATGAATCCACCTACCGCGACCGACCGATAGAGCGCTCGCGCCAGCGGGGGGTCGGAGAGCACCGGCACGCGATGCTCCGCCGCGACCTCGCGGATCTTCTGCGCGATCCGCCCGCGACCCTTGGCCAGGAGTCGCGGCACCTCGTCTTCGCCGGGCACGTAGCGCAACGCGATTGCGTAGTGCGTCGGGTTGGTCACGACCACGGTCGCCTTCGCCACATCGGTCATCATTCGCGAGCGGGCGAGCGTCATCTGACGCGACCGCACGCGAGCCTTGACCATCGGATCGCCTTCCTGTTCCCGCCGCTCGTCCTTGATTTCCTGCTTGGTCATCCGCAGTTGCCGCACGTGGTCCCAGCGGACGAAGAGCCAGTCGAGAACGGCGAGCATCAGCGCGAGCAGGACCACGCGAAAGATGACCCGGCCGCTGACCGCCGCGATGCCGTAGAAAACTCCAGCACCGCCCGTCCCGCCGACGAGCCCCTCGGCGAGCGCGTCCCGCGCCGCGCTGACCGCGACCGCGGTGTAGAGCGTCATCTTCAGCATCAGCTTCGGAATTTCGATCCAACTGCGCAGCCGCAGCAATTTCGACAAGCCACTGGTCGGTGAGATTCGCGAGAACTTCGGACGCAGCGGCTCGAAGGAAAACGAGGGCCGGTCCTGGATGAAGTTCCCGGCGACGCCAGCCACCGCTATCGCGCCGAGCGGTGCGAAGATCAACGAGCCTGTGACCAGCGCCAGATCGTGCATCATCACGATGAGCGTCGCGTCGTCGAGGTCCCGCAGTACCAGTCCGCGCAGGGAGCGCGCCATCGCGTCTTCGAGCTGGGCGATCCAGCTCGGCCCGGCGAGACGCGCAAACAGCAGGAATGCGCCGAGCGTCAGCGCTGCAGGGAGCTCCTTGGACCGGGCGACGTTCCCGTCTCGCCGGGCGCGCTCGATGCGCCGGCCTGTCGGTTTCTCGGTACGTTGGGCGCGATCGGCCATGCTCGCCGTCTACCTTCCGCCGAGGGCGGCGATGACCATCGCCCCGTCCTGCGCGATCATCCGCCCGAGTCCGCCGATCGCGGTTCCGGTCGTCACTGCCAGCAGCCCCATGGCCGCGAGCCCCGCGCCGAGCTTGAGCGGGTAGGCGACCATCAGGATCGGCACCTGCGGCATCGCGCGCCCGACCAACGCCACAACCAGATCGACCAGGAACGTCACGACGAGCGCCGGCGCGGCCAGCTCGACCGTCAACGAGAACAGGCGCGCCCCGAAGCTTGCGGTCAGCGCTCCCAGGCCGCCGACCGCCGGCAAAGCCGCCGCCGACGGAAGCAGTTCGTAACTCGCAACGATGGCGCGGATGAACACGTGGTGCAGATCCGCGGCCAGGAACAAAGCGATGGCGAGCAAGTTCTGGAACAAGGTGGGAGCCAAAGACTGGTCCCCCGATGTCGGGTCGATCATGTTCGCCAACGCGAAACCGGCCTGCGCGGCGACGAGTGAGGCCGCCCCTTCGATCCCGACGAAGATCATCCGCGCGGCGAGACCAAGCCCGAACCCCACCGACAATTCGCGAACCGCCACCAACACCCAGCCGACGGCGTCGCTCGGAATCGCGTCCAGGCGCGGTACGTAAGGAAGGAACGCAAACGCTAGGACCGAAGCGATGGCCCCCCGAATGCGAATCGGCACCACCTCGGAGCTGAAGATCGGCACGAACAAGAACAACCCGATCACCCGCAGCCACACGACCGCGTAGTGCGCCCCATACCCGTAAAGGTCGAGCGTATCCATGGCTTCCAGCATCCGATCCACAGGCGTCACCCCATCCCCAGCAGAGCAACGCCCGTACCGAGTCATGGGGTTCGACACCATTTCCGCAAAGGGCTTGTTTTCATAGACTTATGCTCTAGGTGCAGCACCGGAGTTGCCGGAGTCCCGACGAATGAGGTGGCGTCGACGGCCGGATTCTTGACGGGGGGCAGGGGGAGAGATTGGCGGGTCGGGAACTGAAGTCCGAGAATGCCTCCATGTCCTCCGATCGATCGACGCGATGGTTCGCTTGGCTCTCGGCGTTCGTGGTGGCGGCGGTCCTGTTGGCAGCGACCCCCGGACGCGCCGAGAGTCTTGAGGTTCGAGCGCAGTCGCTCGAGGCCAAGCTGATGGCGCCTTGCTGCGGTGGGGGAACGGTCCGCAACCACGAGTCGGGTGCGACTGCCCGCATGCGCCAAGAGATCCGCCAGATGCTGGCGGCCGGTCGCAACGAGCAGGAGATTCTCGACCACTATGTGGCCGAGCACGGGACCTCGGTCCTCGCCGCCCCGCCACCGGTCGGCTTCAACTTGTTGGCCTACGTGTTCGCCCCGCTGTTCATGCTCGGCGGGGCCGTCCTGCTCTTCGTGATGCTCCGCCGCTGGCGCTCGAGGCCGGTGCTGTCCGACGGCACCGCAAGCCCGGCACCGCCGGTCGATCCGGTTTACCTGGAACGGCTACAACGGGAGCTGCGCGAGCGCGGTTGATCGCTGCCGCAGCGGAATCACGGCTCCAGCACCGCGCGATAGCGCACGCGGCCCTCGGCCAGTCGCTCGCGCACGTCGTTGGCTCGGTCGAGCGGGTAGCGCTCGATCCAGGGCTTGACCTTGCCCGAGGCGACCAGATCGAGTGCCTCGACCAGATCGCGCCGGTCGTTTTGCATGCTGCCGACCAGGCGTAGCTGACGACTGAGCATCAGTAGCGAGTCGGCCTGAATCGGGCCGTCGAGTGCACCCATGTTCACCAGGCGCCCCTCGGGCCGTAGGCCGCCCAGTGCTTGGGTTGCATGGGCCGCCGAGTTCGTCGTGGCCAGGATCACATCCGCGCCCCCCGCGGCGAGAAGTGCTGCGCCGAGGTCGCCCTCGGCAACGATCACCTCGTCGGCACCGAGCTTGCGCGCGTCGTCACGCTTGGCCGCGGTGCCCGTGAGCGCCAAGACCTCGAGGCCGAGCACGTGGGCGTACTGGATCGCCAAGTGCCCAAGCCCGCCGATCCCGAGCACCGCGACGCGATCGCCGGGGCGCGGGTCGGCGTTGCGCAAGCCACTCATCACGGTGAATCCGGCGCAGAAAATCGGTGCCGCCTCGACTTCGTCCAGACCCGCGGGCAACAGCGTGCAGCCCGACGCCCAGGCCAGCATGCGCTCTGAGTTCCCCCCGCCGAGATGCATCCAAGTCTGGCCCTCGGCGCAGTAGATCTCGCGTTTTTCCTGGCAGTGTTGGCATCGTCCGCAGCTGTGCTGGGACCAACTCACGCCGACGCGATCCCCGACGGCGAAGCCCGTAACCCCGGGACCCACCTCGTCGATCGTCCCGACCGGCTCGTGGCCGAGAACCTTAGGTAACTCGACGGGCATGTGACCCCGATGCACATGAATGTCGGTTCCGCACATTCCGCTGGCACGGATGCGGATCGCGACCTGGCCCGGGCCGGGTCGCGGGTCAGGAAGCGATTCGAAGGACCAGGGTTGGTCATAGGCCTTGAGCACGGCGGCGCGCATGATGTTCCCTCAGCGACGGTTTGGGCGCAGACCTCATGATAACCGGCCGACCCGGGAATCGCCCCCGCAACGGGACGCGAAAGCCGACTTCGGCTACCTTCATCGGCGATGATCCCACTCCACACACGGGGCTTCGCAGCGGCTGTTCTCTTCTCGCTCACGAGCAATATCGGCGCAGCACCGGCTGCGGTGCTTCCCGAGGATGCGCTCGTGTCGACCACGCTCGACAACGGCATGCGCGTGTCGATTCTCGCCGATCCGGCAAGCCCGATCGTCGCCACCCAGATCTGGTACCACGTCGGCTCGGCCAACGAAGAACCCCACACGCGCGGCTTTGCCCACCTCTTCGAGCATTTGATGTTCGGCGGGACCGTCAACCACCCGAAGCGCTCTTACTGGGAGCTGCACGAACGCCTGGGCGGCGAGAACAACGCCTTCACCAGCGACGACGTCACCGCCTACCTGTCGGTGGTGCCGTCCAACCACCTGGAAACACTGCTCTGGGCCGAGGCCGAGCGCATGGCCCACCTGAACGTCGACGAAGCCACCTTCAAGTCCGAGCGCGCTGTCGTGCAGGAAGAGTTCCGCCAGCGCGTTCTGGCCTCGCCCTACGGCCGTTTCTACAACGCGTGGGGACCGTCGTCCTATCTGGTGGACCCGTACCGGTTCGGCGTCATCGGCAGCATTGCCGATCTCGATGCGGCAGCGCTGGCCGACGTGGTGGCCT
>JANNRU010000644.1:0-3716 GCA_031401755.1 Acidobacteriota bacterium
GGGTCCTCGCGGTTCTACCCGGTGGGTCCCCCCTTCGGGGGGGGAAACCCGGAACAGACCCCAGAGGGAGGCCCGATGCCGAGCCGTCAACCCGACATTTCTACTTTGCGGGAAACCCGACATTTCTATTTGGCGTTGACAAACATCGGTCCCGACGACACCGGCGAACGGGTGATCCTGAACGTCCAACCGGTGATCCCGATTTCGATCAGCGAGAAGTGAAATCTGATCAGCCGCATCATCACCCCGATCGTCGCGGTCGACGAGATCTTCCCGGGCTCGGGCTCGCAAGTTGGCCTGGGCGACATGACGCCCAGTTTGTTTTTCTCCCCCAAAGCACCGACGAAGGGTGGGCTGATCTGGGGCGCCGGCCCGGTCTTCCTGCTACCGACCGCGACAGACGACCTCCTGGGTGCTGACCAGTGGGGCCTCGGGCCGACGTTCCTGGTGCTCAAGCAGCAGAACGGTTGGACCTACGGCGCGCTCACGAACCACATCGAGCGCGTCGCGGGCGACGACCGGCTGGAAGACATCAGTTCGACCTTCGTCCAGCCGTTCCTCGCCAAGACTCTACCGAGCAGCCTGACGATGACCCTCAACGCTGAGAGCACCTACGACTGGAACCAGGACCAGTGGACGGTGCCCGTGAACTTGACCATGGCCACGGTCACGAAGTCGAACAAGCAGCTCCTGCAGCTCGGCGGCGGGTTTCGTTATTACGCCGATGCACCGGACGACGGCGCGGAGTGGGGCCTCAGGCTGTTCGTGACCCTGCTCTATCCGAAGAAGTGAGAACAGCCACACGACCGGTCCGACCTCCCACGCGCAGCCCTCATTCGTTCTTGGAAATTGCGGTTCCATAGGCATTGTGGATGGCGACCTCCATCCGCGCGATCTCATCGTCCGACAGAATCGCGAATTGCTCTTTCTTTCGCGCGGAGAGCCGGCCGTGATTCTGTAGGCAAAGACGAATGAAGAGATCGATCTGGCGGTCCGGCATGTCCACGATCTCCTGGATGACGCGCTTCGTTTCGTCGTAACTTGCAAGAAATGCCAACTCCTCGACGAGCTCTGTTTCAATCGCCCGCTCGATGAAGCGATAGAGCGCTTCGGCCTGAGCGGTCATGTCAACGTAGCGATACCACGCGGCAACGTCGTTCACGACGACCATTCGGCCCTCATTGTCGAGGTTGTAGTCCACCAACGCCATGATCGGACGGGAAAAAGCCTCGAGCGATGCGTCGTACTCAGCGGCGTTCTTCAGCATCGCTGCGGACACAGGGAACATGGTGCCCTCCGGAGTAAAACCTCGCCGGCCAAGGATGTTGTGAATCAGGAACCGATGGATCCGGCCGTTGCCATCCTCGAATGGATGGATGAACACGAATCCATAGCCGACCGACGCCGCGTGCAGAACGGCGGGCACTGCCCCACGTACCATGCGCCGATGGGCGTCGATCAATCCCGCCATCAGAGCACGAACGTCCTCGGGCTTGGGGCCAACGTAGTGGACCCGCTCGTTTTGCCAAGCGACGGTCTGACCTATGTAGTTCTGGCTGGCACGATAGTCGGCGTCGCGGAAGCGCGGGTCCACGATGCGATTCTGGAGCTCGATCAACTTGGACTTGTCGCAGAAGTCTTCTTTCTCGGCTAGCTGAAGAAGAGCGACGAATCGTTCCGTCCGCGTCACGCTCGGCGTGATGTGCTCGATCTCGAAAGACGACTTCGTCTCCTTGGTGTAGAGGTAGCTCAACGCGCGCTTCAACATCTGCGGTGGATACGACGCCACGATCTCCCGGCAGCGGCCAGGCAGGTCCGCCGATTCGAACCGGCGCAGAGTGTCGGTTCGTCGAATGACCGGGCAGAACCGTGCGTCACCAAGCAGGTTGTTGTTGATGCGTTGACGCCGAACCTGTTCCGGTGGCGTAGCGGTGAAGTACGTCTCAGGGTCGAGCAGTTCGACGTAGTTGCCCTGAGCAATGTCATCGAGCGGCAGCGTCTGCCCCGTGAGAAACTCGTAGAGGAACCAAGTCCTTCGGGCGTACTTGCCCGTTGGCTTGGATCGAATGTACGCAACGAGATCCTGCGGGTCCATTGCGGTGAACAGTCTGGACAGGATACCCAGATTGGTGCCGTCGTACTTCAGCGCGAATTCCAACTGGTCGCACGGCGAATCACCAGGCCAGTACTTCGCTGGGTAGACCTCCTGCACGGTTCCGGCGACAGCATCGGTTCGGTGCGTTCCGCCGATGGCGACAGCAGACTGGTGCCAGTTCGGGAGAACCTCGAGGTGGTATTTCTCGGTGAGGGCAGAGTAGCCAGCAAGCCGGGGTGGGCTGTGGGTCCCGTCTGACTCCGGCATGGCGCGCTCCTCGCGAATCCGTTATGGCGGCGAAATTATCGATACAAAACGACACTACTCTAGTGAAACGATTACGGAAGCGCCAGGAAAACGGTTACCTCGCTCGATTTACTGTTACTAGTGGCCTGTTAGATGGAAATTCAATTACTGGCCGGCCAGCCAGTCGGTGGCCCAACGGACATCATGGCCGGTTTCCGCAGGCGGCTTCCGTTCCCCGCGCGCCTACTGGGCTGGAATGGTGATCAGCGGCAGCTGGTCGCTGCCCCCGCTCTCGGTGAGCGTGAAGAAGAACATGACCGCCGTGAACGCGCGTTTCGTTTGCCAGTCGCCGTCGTCGATCCAGAACCAGTGGTCGCGGTAGCGGACGGCGGCAAACGCGGTCGTCGGCTTTTCCTTGCCACTGTGAATTCGCACGGCGTTTTTCCGGATCTCCGCGGGGTTGTTCTCGAACGCGGGCAGCGCGCTGTGATCTTGCAGGTGCACCACCGGCACGTCCATGTAGCTGCCGAACGCCACCAGGATCTGCAGCATCGATCGGCTATTCACGGCCAGCTCGTTCTCCCCCCCGCGCACCGGGGAGTAAAGGAGCACGAACTTCTGCTGATCGACCGGCATCTTGAGTAACCGCCGGATCTCGTTCGCCTTCTCCGCGATCTCGGCGGGGACGTCTTCACGCCGGAAGAACAGGATGCCTGTTTTTCCCTTGGCCTGGTCTTGCTCCACGCGCAAGCCGACGCCTCCGGCGGCCTGGACCTCGCGCAGCAGCTCCAGCACCCGCAGGAACTCCGGGTCTGCTTCCCTCACCGTGCCGCCCGCGGTCGAACGATTCCTCACGCCGTTCAGCGACTCGCAAGTCAAGGCCAGAATGAAATCCGCCGGGTAACCGGACTGGAGCATGGAGAAGATGCTCTTCGGATCGATCGGCGTGATCAGTCCGCGCAGGAACTTCTCCCCGGTCATCGGCACGTAAGTGATCGTGGGGCGGTCGGTGTAAACGGCTTGCCCGCCCACGCCGAAGTAGTCGCCCTGGATTGCTTTGTTGGATGAGAGGACCCCGTTGACGCTGACTCCCGTTTGCAGGGAATAGCCGGCGACGATGGACGCCACGTCGAGGAACACCGGCAAGTCCCTGTAGCGCGTCTTGACGATGTTCAGGAGCGTCTGCCGCCTACGGAGTTCTTCCCGGGGGATTGGGGGGATTTGGGGCAAACGTGAGTCAAGCCCATTCTTAGTTGAAATTCTCCACGGCTCCTGATTGACTATGCGGCCTTCACCTTCGATGTCTTCGTGCTGATCTTCAGTTCTCGCTGCAGCGCTTCTCGGAGCTGGGGAAGATGACGGTACCCTTTCACTC
>JANNRU010000645.1:0-4821 GCA_031401755.1 Acidobacteriota bacterium
GGCGGGCGGCGATGTCGTCGATCGCGTCACGGATGAGATCGAGCTCGTCCTGAGCGTCGGACTTGGTCGTCAGCGCGGTCGTCTCAACGGTGATGCCCGCTCCCGAGCTGGCAGACAGACTCAACGTACCGGTTCCAGAGCCCGTAGCGGCGAGGGCCTCCGTGGTCAGCGTGATCTTGTTGTTCGCTGCCGTGGATGACGCGCCGACCTGGATGTCGAAGGTGTCGCCACTATCGCCGAAGAGCACACGGCCGTTGAACTCGACGTTCAGGCTCAGGCGGTTGATCTCACGGAGGATCTCCTGATACTCCGTGTTCAGCGCGCCTTTCTCGGAGCCGCTGTCGTCGCCGGACGTGTCCGAGGCGGCCTGCTCGGCCAAGGACACCGCACGTTGCAACAGGCCCGAAATCTCACCGAGCACGCCGTCGGCGACCTGCACGACACTGACGCCGTCGTTGGCGTTTCGTACCGCTTGGTTGAGCGCCGCAACGTCGGCTCGCAGGCCGTCGGCGATCGCCAGACCCGACGCGTCATCCGCTGCGGAGTTGATGCGCAGACCCGAGGAGAGACGCTCTAGCGTCTTGCTCAGACCCGCGTTCGACTTGCCCAACTGATTCAGAGCGTTGAGCGCGCCGACGTTGTTGATGATCGAGAAACTGCTACCCATCGAATCCTCCTTGCCGAGTGGCCACGGCATCCTTGCCGTGGTGGCCGCCGGTCTGGGGGGCGACCGTCCCATACGGGTCGGGTTTACCGTTCCCGCAAGAGATCTATCGGCCCGGGTCGGGAGGGCTTTAGCAGTTAAAGTTGTGTTGCCCCGCGCGACGGCCCGGCGTGGCGATGATTACGGTCGTGAAATCCCGCCCGGCGCGGGCTCAGGCCGGAACCACGATTCGTGCGGTCGCCGGCTTGGCCCGCTCCCGTTTGCGCCGCTTTCGAAGCAGTAACTCTCGGTCGGCCAAGTCAACGAGGCCCCGTGGGTCCCGCGCCGACTCCATACACGAGGTCCCAAAGGTCACGCCGATTTCGATCGACTCCTCGCCGACGCGGATTGCCTGTCGGCGAAGGGTCTCCTCGAGTCTGCGTCCGATCCGTCCCGCGGTCCGGCGGTCGGTATCCGGCAACACGATCAGGAACTCGTCTCCACCCATGCGACCGAGCGCATCCGAGGCCCGCAGCGCGCGGGATAGCGCATTACCGATCGTGACCAGCACGCGGTCACCCGCGGCATGCCCGAATCGATCGTTGATCGACTTGAACCGATCGAGATCGAGGTAGAGGACCGACATCGAGCTTCGCGCGCGCACCGATCGAGCGGCTTCCCGCTCCAGCGTCTCGATGATTCCGCGGCGATTGAGCAGACCGGTCAGCGGGTCGCGCGAGCTCTGATCCAGGAGGTATTCGAAGATCCTCGCAGCTCGAACCGCGGACTCGATCATTTCGGTCGCGATCTCCAGGGTGTTCGCCGCAAGAGCGGGGTGGGCAGTCGACGTCTTCGACCAGCAGCCGAGGACGACGTCGGGCTCGCCCGCCGTTCGCTCGGAAGTCGGCGGCACGGAGCTCCACAGCGGGGCGCCGCCCACACCGTTCTCCGGCAGGAGTTGATGGACGGCGACAAAGACGCGCGGTCCGCAGCTCTGCTCGACGAGCATTCGTAATGCGCCGTGGGAGATGCCGTCGCCGGCGACAGCATCGAATCGCCCGCTCTCCACGCGGGACAGGATCGCCCAGGCCAGTTTCGGGGCGGTCGACGAGAGGACGCCGAGCGCCGCCTCCAGGGCCGCGTAGCGTTGAACGGCCCCGATCAAAGCCCGTCCCAATCGGGTAAGGTCCGGTTCCGCGTCTGGCGATGACTGGCAGTTCCGCATGCGGCGTGACTCCTCGAACTCGAGGACAGCAAGCCTGGTGCCATTCTACGGCGCCAGATTTCTTTGGGTTTTTTAAGGGGCGTCCGAATCCCGACAGTTCCAGTCGCCCAAGCCGACGGCACAGGCGTGCCGCGGTGCACACCGATTCAGCCGGCGGCCTTCGTCGGGTACTGCATCAGCGTTTCTTCGGCGATCGACTTTCCGTCGTTGCCGATGCGCACCAGCTTGTTCCCCCGCAGGCTCTCCAGCCGGACCGGACGGCGCCAGAGCAAGTTCAACTGGGTCAGGGTCTCCTGCGCCCAATCCCAGCGCAGGTCGACGCCGACGTGGCGGTGAACCAGATAGAGCTCGCCGCGATTCGCGAAGTTGGCATCGGTGATCTCGACCACCGGCCGGCCGCCATTGGTGAACTGGAGAAGCAAGGCTTGCTTGACTTCGTCGAACTCCCGCGACGAGACCACCTGGCGCTTGCTCTTGGGCTCTTCCCGCGAGACGAAGAGCTTTTGCTCCTGGCAGAACTCGGGTGTCAGGAACTCGTCGAGAAAAGTTGCGTCGCAGTGGACTCGCCGGGCCGCGAAAATCTTTTCGCGCCCCAAGCCGAGTTTTCGATCCCAGTTCGCACGGTCGGCCATCGACTCACACGAGTCCCAGTCGGGCCCGAACTGCCCCCGATCCCAGCGACGTTCGATGTCCCGAAACAATTCGAGCCCGAGCTTGTAGGGATTGAGTCGACCGGGCGACGTGGCCATCGTCCCCGAGTGATGGTCGGCGTAATCTACGATCTCGGAGTCGTCGAGCATGCGCTCGGTCATGATCTTGCTGTGCCAATAGGAAGCCCAGCCTTCGTTCATGACTTTCGTTTGGCGCTGAGGCAGGAAGTAGTAGGCCTCCTCTCGGATGATGCTGAGGATGTCCCGTTCCCAGTTTTCGAGCGGAGCATGGTCCATGATGAATCTCATCACGTCACGCTCAGGTCGCGGGGGGAAGCGGAGGGCGCTCCTCGATTCGTCTTCCAATCGGCGCTTTTGTTGCTCGAGATAGGCCGGCGGATTGACGTAGCGGTCCATGTACGACTTCGCCGGCATGCGGGCGACGCTAGCCTCCGGCGGGGCGTCCTGTTTTTCGGTCGCCGGGCCCCGCTCGGGCAGGAAGACCGCTCCGGGATCGATCAGGTCGTCGATCGCCAGGGAAGCGTCGATGAAGCGTTCGACGCGTTCCACGCCGTAGCGTTCCTGGTAACGTCGAATCCGCGTCGCGTGGTTCGCCATCTCGTCGATCATCTTCCGGTTGGTGTGCGCGAAATACATGTTGTTGAGAAAAAAATCGGCGTGACCGTAGACGTGAGCCATGACCAGCTTGTTGTCGAGGATCGAATTGCCCTCGAGTAAATAGGCATACGTCGGATTATTGTTGATCACCATCTCGTAAATCTTGTGCAACCCGTACTCGTAACTCTTCGACATCTGCTGGTATTCCATCCCGAACCGGTAATGCGGATAGCGGGTTGGGAAACCGGCGTACGCGGCCAGCGCATTCATCTGCTGGTAGTCGACCATTTCGAAGGCGACACGAAAAAAAGTCAGGCCAAATGAAGTCGCGTGGGCTTCGGCGACTCCTTGTGCCTGGATTAACTCTTTTGGAAGCGGGATTTGCATCGCGTTCAACGTCCCGTGCTGAGCAGCGTCTTGATCGAGTCGACGATTGCATCACGATCCGGAATTCGCGAGAGCGCCACCGCCTCGTTGCCCGTGAACCGAGCCTGCAGGGCCTCGTAGAAGTCGCCACTCGTCCCGTAGCTTTCGACCTGTCCGTAGCCGAACAGGTTCAGCCCCGGCAACAGGCGGTCGCGTAGCATCTCCAGGCACTTCTCCGTGTCCTGGCGACTGTAATTCTCGCCGTCACTGAAATGGAATAGATAGAGGTTCCATTCGGCGGGCGAAAACCGCTCCTGGATGATGCGATGGCATAGCTCATAGGCCGACGAGATCACCGTTCCCCCCGATTCGCGCACGCGAAAGAAGGTGTCGCGATCGACTTCCTTGGCCGTTGCGTCGTGAACGATGTAGACCGAGCGGACGCCCTGGTAGTGGCTCCGAATCCAGGTATCGAGCCAGAAGCTCTCGATCCGGACCAACTCTTTCTGGTCCGCGCCCATCGAACCGGACACGTCCATGACGTAGACGATGACCGCATTCGCTCGCGGGAGCGCCCGCGGCTTCCAGGTGCGGTAGCGTCGGTCGCCGCGGGTCAGCGTGACACTGGGTCGGTCAGGATCATAGGTCCCGGTGGAGATCATACGTCGCAAGGCCTGACGGTAGGAGCGCTTGAAGTGTCGAAGCGACTCGGGGCCAACGATGTTGATTCCCGTATAGCGGCCCCCGCGGCTTTCGATCTCGTCGCGTCCCTTGGGCTGGATCCGCGGAAGCTCCAGCGCCTCGCCGAGCATGGTCGCCAGTTCCTCGATCGTGAACTCGGCCTGGAGGAGGTGCCTTCCCGGATCGTTCCCGGCACCGGGGCCCTCGCCGGCTTGTCCTTCGCCCTGGCTAACGCTCTTGCCGCCCGGGTCATGGACGAATCGTGGTTGGTCGAGATGCGGGATCGGGATCGAGACGATCGACTTGCCGTGTCGGCCGATCATCTCTTGATGACCGAGGTGACGGCGCAACTCCTCGCGAACTTTTCCGCGGACGATTTGTCGGAAGCGATTGACGTCCGACTGGATTCTTGATGCGTCGCCCATGGTAAACACCCGCCTCGACGGAGGCGCGCGGCGCTAGCGGTCTTTCACGTCGCCGCGGGCGAAAATGCTGGCCACGAAATGCAATACGTCAGTCGCGCAGGACTCGCAGTATCCGTAGTTCCGCACCAGACGTTCTTTGACGATGTCGATCTTTTCTTGCGTGTCGCGATCGACGACGCTGGAGACGAGGCTCGTCAGCTTGATCGAGTCCTT
>JANNRU010000646.1:0-1933 GCA_031401755.1 Acidobacteriota bacterium
GAGCCTACATCCGATACAGCCGGCAGATCGGCATGAAGCAGGCCATCCTACGGATGACCGAGATCATGCTGGCAAACCCGATCATGTGCGCGTCCCTCGTCAAGCTGTTCCACGCGCGCTTCGATCCCGATCTGCCCGGAGATCCAGATCCAGCCCCCGGCCTCGATCGCCGGAGAATAGGGGCCGATCGCCGCCGGGCCACCTTCGGGTCGAATACTCGTTCGTTTCACGGGTGCTCCTCGCTCGCTCGTCGGGTCAGCGCCGGACACGCTGTACCGCCCTCACACCACGGATCTTCTTGATCCGCCCGATGACACGATCCATCTGCTTCTGATCGGCGACGGCCACGACCATGCTGATCTGGGCATCCGGCGTTTCGTGGGTCGTGGCCTCGACATTTCGAATGTTCGTCTTCTCGTCGGCCACGACCGAGACGATCTTGGCCAAGAGTCCTTGCTGGTCCTCGACTTCGAGCAGCAGTTTCACGTCGAAGAGCGATCCCCCTGGGTCCTGCGACCATGCGACATCGATCCGACGGCCGGAATCGTACATCAACTGGGCCACGTTCGTGCAGCTCTGTGAATGGACCGAGACACCCTTGCCACGGCTGATGTATCCGACGATCGCCTCACCCCGCACGGGATTGCAGCACTTGGCCAGGGAGATCAAGACATCATCGCAACCGCGCACCTCGATCCCCGCCGGCCCGCGTCCGAACGCGCGCTTGACGGCGCGCGCAACGACACCATCCGCTCGTGATTCAAGACCGGACTCCGGAGCCACGGCGCTAACCAGCCCGTGAGGCATCACCTTCCCGTAACCTGCCGCGGCAAAGTAGTCTTCGAGATCGACGTACCCGAGCGAGGAGATCGCCCGCGCCACCTTGCCGTCCTCGATCAAACCCTTGAACGGCAACTTGTATTTCTTGAACTCCTTCTCCACGATCTCCCGGCCCAACGCGATCGCGCGAGTTCGCTCGTTGGCGTTGAGCCACGCCCGAATCTTGCTCCGCGCCCGTGAGGTCTTGGCCAGACCGAGCCAATCGCGACTCGGTCGACGACCGGGATGGGTCAAGATCTCCACGATGTCGCCATTGTGCAATTCGTACTTGAGCGAAACGATCTTGCCGTTGACTTTTGCGCCGGAGCACTGGTGTCCCACTTCGGTGTGGATCGCGTAGGCGAAGTCGATTGGGGTCGCACCGCGCCGAAAGCTCAGCACTTTGCCCCGCGGGGTAAAGGTGTAAACATCTTCTGGAAACAGATCGACCTTGACCAGTTGTACGAAGTCCCGCGGGTCTTCCAGATCCTGCTGCCACTCGAGCAGTTGCCGGAGCCAAGTGACTTTCCGGAGGTCACCGTCCGACATTTTTTCGCCATCCTTGTATTGCCAGTGCGCGGCGATTCCCTCCTCGGCGACCCGATGCATCTCCTCGGTCCGGATTTGCACTTCGAATGGCTGACCGCGGTCGGTCATCAGCGAGGTGTGCAAGGACTGATACATGTTTGGCTTCGGCATGGCGATGAAATCCTTGATCCTCCCCGGAACTGGCCGCCACACCGAATGCAGGATTCCGAGCGCTCCGTAGCAGTTCTTAACGTTGTCCGTGATCACACGAAAGGCGATGTAGTCGTAGACCTGATCCACGCCGATCTTCTGGATCTGCATCTTCTTGTAGATCGAGAAATGCGTCTTGATCCTCCCCGTGATCTCAGCCGGGATCTGCTGCTCGGCCAGCGCCGCGCACAATCGGTCGCGAATCTCGCGGATGAACGGATCGCTCACCCCGCGCCGTGCTTGTAACTCGCCCGACAGGTCACCGAACGCGTCCGGCTCGAGGTATTCGAAACACAGGTCTTCCAGTTCCGATTTGATCTTTCCGATACCCAGGCGGTGAGCCAGTGGCGCGTAGATCTCGCGAGTTTCCAAGGCG
>JANNRU010000647.1:0-7991 GCA_031401755.1 Acidobacteriota bacterium
GTGCGTATGCGCCGCAAGCGGCCATCGTCAACTACGGCGGTCGACTGGCGGACACCGCGATCGGCGCTGTGAGTCTCGCCTGCGATATTCGTTTCAAGACCTTCTCGGGTGGCCTCGACATCACCGACGGCACCGACGCGCGGTCCCGGGTCCGGGCGCGAATTCCGGGGTTCAAGACCCATCTCGAGCGGCTCGCTGCAAGTCCAGCCTCGGCAGCCTTCACCGGGCAGCAGACACGGTTGTGGTTCTATCCGGACGATGTCGACCTCACCGTCGCGCCCGCGGGAGATCTGGTCGCGCTCCGAAAGGTTCGAATGTCGGCGGCGTCCGAGCGCGTCGGCACCGAGGGTAACCCTGGTGGCGACCCATCGTGGACCCGGGAGACGGTTGCCGCGATCGACCGGGACTACGACTCCTTGGCCGCGGAGTTTCCAGAACTCGCCGAGCTCGACCACGCGGTGCGGCTCCTCTCGCTGTTCACGTGGCTGCGTCAGGCGGACGCCGATGGGCTGACGGTCCCCGATCTGGACGCATTGCTCGCCGTCGAGTTGCCGGCGGTCCCGACACCGCGGACGTTTCCCCAATTGCTCTCCTTCAACGCGCTGCCGGCGCCCGGTGCCGACGCTCTCGTCGATGTTTTCGATCGAGTATCCGTCGGCGAGGCGCTGGAGCGCCTGGACCCCGGCTCGGGACGCCTGATTCCGGCACGGCAGCGCTTCGAACGCGCAAGAGGCTGGCTCGATCGTAAAGATCCGCCACAAGAAGCATTGCTGTCGGAGTTGGCGGCACTCGACCCGGCCGCAGTCGCGGAGACCGAACTCGATCTTTACGCCTATCGTGCGGCTCGCTTGCGCATGCATCAACTCGTGCTGCGTACGCTGGGTCCAGAGCCCGTGGAGCGGCTCTCGGCACGCGAGCGCGCCGGGGAGTCCCTGCGGGTCTTCAGTGTCGGCATCGGAGGTCTGGATCTCGGAATGGGGGCCGCTGTAGCGAGGGCCTCGGGCCGTCGGCTGGGTCTGAACGGGGCCGAGGGACCTCGGGTTCCGATCACGCTGCCTGGACCCCCCGGGGAGGCCGGCAGCGATCAGTGGCGGATCGAACCGGAGGGGATGCCCAACACTTCGCGAACTCCGAACCACGGGATCCGCGCGACCGAAGTGTCGGCTGCGAGATCTCACCGCGCCGATCGCGGAACGGCCGAGTCGGGTCGATGGCAGCAGGTGATCGACGGGTTTTTCGGTCCCAGCGTCCGCAGCCGTCGGACGAGCTATTCGGGGAGCGGCGAGTGGATTCGAGTGGAACGGGTCGAGGGATCCCGTCGTTTCAACTACTCGTTCGCTCGCGCCGGCGATCGTTGGTCGGCCGTGCCCGATAGAGGCGAGCGCCGCAACGCTTTGCCATCGATCAATGCCTCGGCTCCGCCAGCGGGCCTCGGTTTGCTCGCCGTCGGCGAACCGACCCAGGCCGGGGTCTCCGCGAGCGTTCCCGTCAGGCTCGACGCGACCGTGGCGGGCGTTTCGCGCTCGCTTGCCGCGGAGCTTCCTCGCGCAGTCCTGCAGCGAGCCGTGTTCGGGCGAGCCGTCGATTTGGCGCCGGGCCAGCCGCTTCCCGCGCTGGCCCCCCTGCCGCCGGCGCTTGCCGACCCGAAGACGTTGATGGTCCTGATGCGACAGACCGAGACGCTCGCACCCTGGGTCGAGAGTGCGGTGCCGGTCGCGGGCGAGACGCGTGCCGAACTGCTGGCGAGAATGCTGCCGGAGTGGTGGACCGGGATCGAGTCGGCGCCAATCGCAGCGGTGGTCGGCGTTGACTCCCTCCGCTCGGTCAGTCGATGGGAGCGCGCGCCGCGTCTTGAAGGACCGGTTGCGTTGCTACTTCCGGTCGACGCGTTTCCGGGGGTGCGAATCCACCTGCGTGACGAAATTGCCCGACAGTGGATCGCGGGTCCGGTTATTTCGGGCCTGGATCCGACTCCCGCTGGGAGCCTCGTGGTCCTGGTCAGCGCCGAAGGTCCGGAGGCTTTTTCCGCCCGCGTTGCTGCCCTGGCCGAGCACAGTGCACTAACCGGAAAATTGGTCGCAGCGTGGGCGGTCGGCACGGCGACCCGAGATGATCTCCCGGTGCGAGTCCTAGAGATTGGTCGTATCGCCGGACTGGGCCTCGGATTGCCGGGAGTCGTGGGTGCCCGGGACGCGCCGTCGGCGCTGGCGCGATACGCCAAGACGCTCAAGGCGGCTCCGCCGAATCAGCGGGTTGAGGAGATTGAAGGGCCGTTCGTTTGGTTCTTCTAGGTCGGCGTCCGGCACGCGCCGGGGACCGATCACGTCAGACTGAGCCGGGCTTTTTCCTGGGCCAGGCGCTCGCCGACCGCGCTCGCGATCGCGACGACGCGAGGAGGATCGAGCGTGAGCATCAGCGCCGACTCCAATTCATTCAGGACGAGGTCGGGATCGCGTTCCGGGCCGATGCCGAGCTTGATGCACATGCTGTTGGCCAGGCTGACGATTGCGCAAAGGGATGGGTCGATCTCGGCGCCCATCGGCTGGTGGTGCAGGCGCACCGCCTCGCGCAGGCCGGGGGCGAGACTCCAGCGGTCGACCACGAGAGCGCCGACATCTGTATGGTCGAAGCCGAAGATCTCGTTTTCGGCATCGATGAAGCTCATGGACTCGTTGTAGACCCTCTCGATCACCTGCAGGTACCGATCGGGAAGGTTCGCGTCGAGGACTACCTTGCCGATGTCGTGGAGCAACCCTCCCACGTAGGCTTCTTCGTGGCCAGCGAAACGACATTCCGTCGCGATCGTCCGGGCGGCGAGCGCAACCGCCAGCGAGTGATCCCACAGAATCTGGTCTTTGAAGCAGGACTGGCGCCGCGCGTGGAGTGCTTCGGTGACGATCGAGAACACGATCGATCTCAAAGTGTTGAAGCCGAGCACGACGATCGCGCGACTGAGTGTCGATATTTCCCCACGGACTCCGTAGAAGGCCGAGTTGGCGATCCGCAGTACCTTGGCGGTCATCGCTTGATCTCGGGAGATCAACTCTTCGAGGTCGCGGACTCCGACCGTGGGTTCGTTGATCGCCTGCATCACCCGGGCGGCGACCTGCGGCAGAGCGGGAAGATCTCCGACCGCCGCCGCGATGGACTCCATTTGAACTGAATCGGTCATCGACCCCACTCTCAGGTTCACCCGGACGAGAACCTAAGGCCGAAAACGAGAGGTTGCAAACCACTCCCCGATCGCGATCGAGGAAGAATCACTTGGCCATCGACCGCGGGTCCAGGTGCGCGATCGACCCGGCCAAACGGTGGCCTCAGCCCTCTGGCGACGGTCGGCGCTTCGTCTCCGAAATCAGGCCTGCCAGGCGATCAGCGGTCGCGCCGCTCAACCCGGAGACCGGCAGCCCCCAGTCCCAGTTGCCCTCGATACTGCCCGGCCGGTTCATCCGCGCGGTGCTGCCCAGATCCAGCAAGTCCTGTAGCGGCACGATGCCGACGTGCGCCGCCGACGCGAAGAGTCGCTCGATCATTCGGGGTACGACATCTCCCGCGACGGCTCCAAGTTGTTCGAGAACTCGCTCGCGTTCCTCCGCCGCCAAGGCTTCGAACCAGCCACGAGTGGTGTCGTTGTCGTGCGTGCCCGTGTAGGCCACACAGTTCGGCTCGATTCGATCGATTCGATGGTGTTCTTGACCTTCGGAAAAGCCGAACTGCAGCACGCTCATCCCGGGGAAGCCGACGGTTCGCCGTAGTGCGCGGACCTGGCCGGTGATCTCTCCGAGATCCTCCGCAACACACGGGAGATCGCCAAGTCGAGCGCGAGCCACGTCGAAGAGGTCTCGACCGGGCCCCTCGACCCAGCGGCCATCCGCTGCCGTGACCGACCCGGAGTCGACCTCCCAAGCACTCTCGTAACCACGGAAATGGTCGAGTCGGACCGCATCGAAACGGGCGAGGTGAGCCGCCAGACGCGCGATCCACCAAGCGTAGCCTTCGTCGCGATGCGCGCTCCAATCCAGGGTCGGATTTCCCCAGAGCTGGCCCGTGGCCGAGAAGTAGTCCGGCGGAACGCCAGCGATTCGACGGGGCCGTCCGGATGAATCGAGGGAGAACAGCGCCGGATGGCTCCACACATCGGCGCTGTCGTGCGCCGGGTAGTACGGCAGGTCACCGAGGATCGCAATCCCCCGCGAGTGGGCCTCGTGGCGGACGCGGGCCCATTGGCGGGCGAAGACGAACTGGAGCCAGCGCTCGAAAGCGATCTCGTCCGTCAACTCCATCGATATCGCACGTAGCGCCGCCGGGTCCCGACGCGCCAGGGCGGGGTCCCATTCGGTCCAGGGCAAGTTGCGCAACCGACGGCGGATCGCGATGAAAAGCGACCAATCCTCGAGCCACGCCCGAGTCGTCCGGTCCTCGACGAAGGCCTCGAAGTCGCCGCGGGTTCCACGGTCGGCGCGCTCGCCGAAGTGGGCCCAAGCCCGTCGCAGGGCTGGCCGATCTCGCTCCGTCGACCATGGGCGGGGCGCCAATGTAGCAGCAACATCGGTCCCGTCGAACCAGCCGGCGTCCGCCAACGAGTCGAACGAGATTAGCGTCGTGTCTCCCGCAAACGACGAGAGCGGACTGTAGGGCGACCCGCCGGCGCCGGCCGGGGTCAGCGGCAGAATCTGCCAGACACCGAATCTGGCGCGATGAATCCAGTCCAAAAATCGCAACGTTGCTGGGCCAAGGTCTCCGCGAGCGGATTCGGCCCGGAGCGAGGTCGGGTGAGCCAAAACGCCGGCCCGTCGACTGTCCAGAAATCGCAACCGACTCAATCGCGTGTCGCTTTCGTCAGCAGGGGAGCTAGAGGTTCCGAGCAAAAAAAAGAGGGTGCCGATGCACCCTCTTTTTCAATCACACTCTTCGCGTGCGATTCGACATCGAGGATCAGTCGTCGTCCTCGTCCTCATCGCCTGGGCTTTGCTCGCCGCCCTCGTCCGGATCCTCGTCGCCGCTGCTCGAGGTGGACTGCCACCACCACCAACGCTTGTTGAGGCTCGTCTGCTCGGTCTTCGTGCGATTCACATCGCGACGATCCGCTCGGCGAGCATCTCGGGCGTCGTTGGTGACCGCGTCGTCCGACGAGTCGCTCGCTCGCTCACCCTGAATCGTCCGGCTTTCACCGGTCAAGGTCTGTCGATCGTCCGAGCGGTCGTCCGCCGCAGCGGCCATAGCCGGGGCGACGGGGGCGATCAAAGCCGCCACGACACCCATCATCAGGAAAAATCGTCCCAATCGCTTCATAGGTTCACTCCCCCATCTCATGTTCTTGCCACTGCCGAGCGGCACTCTACACCTTTGTCAACTTCCAACCCCCCCAGCCGGGGGTTGCGACCCACCGGTGGCACTCGCCGGACTGGCCTTCGGAGCACGATACTGCCCAGAAGTTCCGTGAGCGAGAGGAATATACCGTCAAGCACGGCCGAGTCAACAGCAAGTTTTGTAGTTTCAATTGAAGGCTGCCAGCTGGCCGCCCTGGTTTGGACCCGCGCGCCGGTCGCGATGTGGGTCGGGTCCTTGAAACGACCGGAAAAGCCGGAATAACCAGCGATTCCGACATTTGCCATTGCTCGGGCAAGCGAATCCGCGTAAGCATTTCCACGTGCACGGTTTGTGCTGCGGCCGGATCGATCAAATTTACTAGCCGCTGGCCCGCCGACGTTGTTTCCGGACCTGTCGATTCAAACGGTGGAGTCTCTCAATGTTGGTTTCGTTGAGCCCTCACTCGGTTTTTCCAGTCCACGCCGCCTTCCGCGGGATTCTCGGGGTCTTCTTCATCGGTTTCCTCGCCATCAGCCCGAGCCCGGCCATTCTGGCGGCCATCCCGGCGATTGCCCCGGTCTCATCGAGCTACGGATTCACGCCACTGGCCGTCGCGGAGCAAGGGTGGTCCGCATCCAACATCCCGAAAGGCCTGGAAACCAAGGTCACCGCTGACGGCTGGCACCTGGCGCCCTTGCCCTCCAATGACTGGACCGTGAAGATTTCGGTCGGTTCGCTGCGCCGCGGCGACCAGGTCGTCCCGCGTTCGGACGGTCAGATCTCTGGCGCGCCGGATCGAGTCACAATCGACCGCGGCCAGATCGAAGAGTGGTACAGGAACGATCCCCGCGGGATAGAACAGGGGTTCGTGATCCGCGAACCCGTGGCCCGGAATGCGTCGGCACCCATGCGGCTTGAGTTGGCGGTCGCGGGTAGTCTCCGGGCGCAGGTGGGGCCGGACGGGGTCGATTTCGTGGCGGCGAACGGTCGGAAGTCCCTGCGCTACGACCACCTCGCTGTCGAGGATGCCAACCGCAACGATCTTCCAGCGTGGTTCGAAGAATCGGAGGGCGGATTCGCGATTGTTGTCGACGACTCCACCGCACGGTACCCGATTCTGATCGATCCTCTCGCGACCAGCGCGGACTGGTCCACTCAGTCCGACCAGCCTTTCGGTTTCATGGGCGACTCGATCGCGACTGCTGGCGACGTCAATGGGGACGGATTCGACGACGTCATCGTCTCCATCGACGAATACACGAATGGCGAGATCAGCGAGGGCGCGATTTGGGTGTTCTACGGGTCCGCTGCAGGACTTCCGCCGACGCCCTCGTGGCGGGCGGAGAGTAACCAAGTCGATGCCGATTTCGGGCATTTCGTGACATTGGCAGGCGACGTCAACGGCGACGGCTACGACGACATCGCGGTCGCCGCGATCCGCTACGAAATTGGGCCAGAATCCGACGAAGGCGTGGTCTTCGTATTCCACGGTTCGGCGAACGGCCTGGCACGGATCGACGGATCGCGGCCTTTGGGTAACCCGACGAATGCCGACTGGTTCGCGGAAGGAAACCAGGCCTTCGGTCGGTTCGGTTCAGCGGCTGCGGGCATCGGGGACGTCAACAACGACGGATACGACGATCTGGCGGTCGGAGCCGATGAATACACCTTGGGCCAAACAGACGAAGGAATCGCGGTGGTCTATCACGGATCGCCGACCGGTTTGAGCGCGAACGGCACCCGGCCGTCGGGAACACCGTTTAACGCCAACTGGCTCGGGCAGTCCAATCGCGTGAATGCCGATTACGGCTTTGCGATCGCGGGGGCAGGCAATGTCAACAACGATTGCTGTGACGATCTGATCGTCGGTGCGTGGAACTATGACGAGAACTTTCTCGACGAGGGACGACTCTACGTCTATCACGGTTCGCCTTCTGGAATTCCGACGACGCCGACGATGACCATCGATGGGGGTGCCGACGATCTTCGATTCGCCTATGCGCTGGACTCCGCAGGCGACGTGGACGGGGGCGGTTTTGATGACGTGATCATCGGAGTGATTCGCTTCGACAATGGCGAGAATGACGAGGGCGGAGCGTTGTTGTTTCGGGGGTCGGGTTCCGGACTGTCGTCGAATCCTAGTTGGCTGGCGGAAAACAATCAGGGCACCTCGAATTTCGGCGTCTCGGTCGCGGGTCTGGGGGATGTCAACGGTGACGGATTCGAAGACGTTGTCGTTGGGGCCAACCGCTACGACAATGCGGAGATCGATGAAGGTGCGTTCTACGTCTACTTGGGCTCAGCCTCGGGTTTGACCCGCTCTGCCGTCCATTTCGCCGAGAGCAACCAGACCTCTTCGTTTTTCGGAGCGGTCGTGGCGGGCGCGGGCGACGTCAACGACGATGGCCTCGACGACCTCCTGGTCAGCGCTCCGCAGTTCGACCTACCGGAGGTCGACGAGGGAGTGGTTTTCGCCTACTACGGCTGTTCGGATGTTGACCGGGACGGAATCTGCACTCCCGGAGACAACTGTCCCGTTACCGGCAACCCCGACCAGTCCAACCTAGACGGCGATGGCACCGGTGACCTGTGCGATCCCTGTACCGATTCCGACGCGGATGGCGCGTGCGACGTGGAAATCGTTGTCGTCGAGTCGGCAGGGGCGGGGGAGATCGTGACCG
>JANNRU010000648.1:0-9324 GCA_031401755.1 Acidobacteriota bacterium
GCGATGCCCGTCGACACCGCCGATTCCTGGCGAGATCATCTCGGCGGCAATGGGGCGGGCAGTCAGTAGTCGAGGCTGACAGCCCGCGTGACCAGCCACGGACGAAAGTCACGCACGATCAACTGGTTGGCGCGGTCGAGATCGAGCGCGTCGGCCGAATCGAGACCGGCGCACAGTTCGTCCAGGATCCGGTCCTGGACTCGCCCCGCCTCCTGACAGATGGCGAATGGGATATGGCTATACATGACCATGGAGTAGCGGGAGCGGTAGTCTCTGGGCATCTCGATTTCGAGCCGGTGCTCGACCGATTTTCGAAGGCGAAAACGATCGTCGCCCACCCGGTCACGCATCTCCGCGAAGTTGTCGAGGGCCAAGTCGGCGATCGCGTCGGCGTTCGGCTTACGCAGGGATTCGAACTCCGCGAAGGTCGCGCCCCAGTCTCGCGCACCGCCCCGGTTCAGCAGCCCGTCGAGGATCGTACAATCCTCGAATCCGCAGTTCATTCCCTGGCCGAAAAACGGAACGATCGCGTGGGCCGCGTCGCCGATCAGCAGGGTCGACCTGCCGTCCTGCCATGGCGAACAGCGTAGAGTCCCGAGTTCGCCGGTCGGGCGGCGGAAGAACTCCACCCCAAGGTCCGGGATCAGGGGCACCGCGTCCGGATAGTCGGCATCGAAGCTCTCGGAGAGGCTCTGAGGTGAATCGATCGACGCGAGACCCCACCGGCCCGAGCGCGGGAGGTAGACCGTGACCGTGAAACTGCCGTCGAGATTCGGAAGGGCCATCATCATCCGATTCTGGCGCGGCCAGATATGCAAGGCGTCGGACTCCAGACGGAAGCCTCCGCCGTCCGCGGCAGGAATGACGAGTTCCTTGTAGACGTGATCGACTGGCTCGCTCGACTCCACCAGCGGCACAAAGCGTGCGAGCATCGCGCGAACGATCGAGCCTGCGCCGTCCGCGCCGAAGAGCAGATCGAAGCCGACCTCGTTTCGGCGCTCAGCGGTTTCGCCGACGAACACGAGGCGCCGGCGAACGAGGTCGGCCTCGATTAGGCGTTGGCCGAAAACGATCCGCGTCCCGCGGCGCGCGGCCTCCCGGAGCAGGAAAGTGTTGAGCGCCTCTCGACCGATCGAATAGTTACACTCCGAGTCGTCGCGGCCGTAGGGCTGATAGGCAACGCGGCCGTCGACCGCATGGACTCGCCGGCCGAGGACCGGAACCGTCAGTTCGCGAACCGCTGAATCCAGACCGACCCGTTCCAGCGCCCGAAAGCCGCGCCGGGTGACCACGAGGTTGATCGACCTGCCGCCGCCCGGCGGATCGTTAGCTGGGTCGGGTCGCCGCTCGTAGAGGGTGACCGCATGGCCTCGTGCGCGCAACAGAATCGCCAAAAGCGAGCCGACCAGCCCGCCCCCGACCACGGCGATTTCGGCCTGATTGCAAGAACCCATGTCGCGCCGCGGGAACTATCCCGTTCGTTCAGGCGCCGACTCTAGCAGACACGCCGAGTCTCGGGTAACCGCTCTCCGCGCGGCCTGAATGATGCGGTCCCGTCAGTCGCGAAACGCGAAGGCACGGGTAGTCGCAGCGATTCCTTGCAGCGGAGGCCGGCGACGAAGAGCCGATATTCGCAGGGCAGATTGGCGCAAGCGTCGTCGAGGTTGGTGAAGACGTGATTCGCGGTGCCACGGAACCCGTTCTGGCCAAAGTGTTAGGTGACCTGACTCTGGACCAGGATCAAGGCGCATGGAGCGTCGATCGTGTCGGTCCTGGTGACGGTTGCGATCATTCAATTGCCGGATGAGGTTGGCCGGACCTTCGAGGATCGCCTTGGGCCCACCAGCGCTGTCGCCGTTGCAGGCGGTCAGCGTGAGCAGCAGGAAAGATGCGAGAACCAGTCGTCGAGCGCGAATGCAACCGGTCACAATCGCCTCCAGGGAATTGCCCTGAAGCTACGAACGCGCCCGCGCCAAGTCGCGTTTCGTAATCGCCGAG
The DNA here is from genome assembly GCA_031401755.1 of Acidobacteriota bacterium. GTDB lineage: Bacteria > Acidobacteriota > Polarisedimenticolia > Polarisedimenticolales > Polarisedimenticolaceae > JANNRU01. The sequence continues at coordinate 1,999 of JANNRU010000648.1, forward strand.
GATCAGCCGGCGCGTGGCTGGACCACGGTGGCGGCGGGCGGGATCGGGAGCTCCAGCCGGACGAGCTCCGTGTTGATCTCTTCGAGGAATCGCTGGATCGAGTGCGCGCCCTCGAAGAACCGACCGTTGACGAAAAATGTCGGAGTCGCGGTGACGCCGAGTTGATCGGCTTCGGCGACCGCAGAATCGATCTCCTTGGCCAGCCGCGGCGAATCGAGGTCGGCGACGAATCGACCGGTGTCCAGCCCGAGTTCGCGGGCGTAACGGATCAGATCGTCCCGGCCGAGGCGCGCAGGGTCGCGATAGAGCAACGCCGCATACTCCCAGAACCGCCCCTGCTCGTGGGCCGCCATCGATGCGAGATGAGCCAGCCGCGCCTCTGCATGTTCGGGCAGTGGACGATGCATGAAGATCACCCGGACCTGGTCCCCGTAGATCAACTGGACGGTTTCCACGGTCTCGCGAACCGTGCCGCAGGGACCGCACTGAAAATCGGAGAACTCCGCCAGTACGATTGGGGCCTTGGCGGGACCGATCGCCGGCGAGGACTCGTCGCCGAGTTGGAGCGTCTCCGCTCCCGCAGGCAACGCGTCCGCTTCGACGACCGGCGCCGCCGCGGCGGCGGGCGGCGGTTTATTGCCGCCGCCCTTGAGGATCTCCTCGAGTTCGGTGATCCTTGGTTGAAGCTCGAGGCGGAGGCCGTTCATGGCCTGAGCGTTGACCACGCCGAGGGCGATCAACAACAGCAGGCCGACGAGTGTGAGCCCCTCGATCAGCATTGCACCGCGAAGATTCCGAGCGGATCCAGCCGTGCCTTCGGTCATTCGGGTCCCCTTGCGCGAGAGCCTTGCGCCGGGCAATGGTGGCCCCGGACTGACTCGAGGTCAAGCGGCGGTCGGCGCTTGACCCCGACCCGTCACCCCGGAGTCGGGCGATGCGGTCCCGGCCCGGCGAGCGCGGCGCGCAGCCGCGCCAAATACTGGGCGGCCACGAGGTGCCCAGGGTCGTCGGCGACCGCACGTTCGAGTTCGCTGACGGCGTCGTTAGGCCGACCCAGGCGAATCAGGGTCAGCGCCAGGCCGACCCGGGCAGCGCCGTAGCTCGGTCGAATCTCTAGAGCCTTGCGAAACGAAATCTCCGCGTCGGCCAGTCGCTGCTGCCGCTGCGCGAGCACACCGAGATTTTGGTGCCCCTCGGCGAGGTCGGGCGCGATGCGCAGGGCCGTTTCGATCATGGCCCGCGCTTCATCCAGGCGACCGTCGCGTTCGAGGAATGCTCCGATGTTGACCAGCGCTTCGGCGTAGCCGGGTCGAAGCGCGATCGCTCGCCTGAGGTGAAACTCTGCCTGTTCTCGATCCCCCGACCTTTCGAGCGCCAGACCGAGGTGGTGATGGGCTTCCGGGTAGTCGGGCGCGTGCTCAAGAGCGTCGCGGTAGCGCACGATCGCGCCCGCGAGGTTTCCTTGTCGTTCGAGCACGACCGCGTGATTCTGCAACGCTTCGGGGTAGCCAGGTCGCAAGGCCAGCGCGCGGCCGTATTCTTCGATGGCTCCTTGAAGGTCGGATGCCCGACTCAACGCGTTCCCCAGATTGTTGTGAGCAACCGGGTTCGGCCCGGTCACCGCGATGGCGCGCTCGAACAGGGTGCGGGTCGATCGCCAGTGCCCCAGTTGTTCTCTGGCCGCCACAGCGCAGCCGACCAGCGCGACGCCGGCGAGCGCAGCACAGACCCAGCGCAGAGTCGGGCGACGCTCGACCAGCAGGCTCGCACCGTGGACGACGAGGATCCACAGTCCGATTTGCGGCAGGTACGTATAGCGGTCCGCGTGCGCTTGGGCGCCGACTTGGACGATACCGATCACTGGGACGAGCATCCCGGAAAACCAGAACCACCCGACGATGAACCACGGATATCGACGTCGACCGAGCACCGCCAGTCCGGTGATCGCCACCACGAGCACTGCGGCCCCGAGTCCGAGCCAGGGCAGTCGGTCGGACTGGTAGGTCCATGGGTGCGGGTAAAGGCAGGCCAGACCCAAGGGCCAGGCGCTCTGCACCATGTAGATGACGTAGGCGACGAACGCGTTCGCCACTCGGGCGCTCAGGGGCACGAGGTCGAGCGAGTTCATCGCCGGGCCACGGGATTGTGCGATCCACGTTAGGCACGACGCCGCGCCGGCCAGAGCGAAGAGCGGCAGCTTCTCGAAGATTCGGGGCCCGAGCGGAAGGGCGCCCTTTCGTATCTCGCCGCCGCTCGCGGCGCGGCCCAGCGGCCAATGGTCGAGGAGCAGCAGGACGAAGGGTAAGGTGACGAGCATCGATTAGGCGGCAAGCCCCAGCGCGAACAGCGCCACGGCGGCAGCGTAAGAAGCGGCTCGTCGTCGTCGCGTCCAATGGACCCACAGCATCATCGCGCCCAGCGCCAGACAGCCGCTCAGGACGTCCTTTCGTTCCGCGACCCACGCGGCGGACTCCACGCGTAGCGGATGCAGTGCGAACAGCGCGGCGATCAAGGCCGGCCGCCACAATGCGTCGAGCAGCGATCGAAACAAGAAGAACAAAAGTACGGTGGACAGCGCGTGCAGCCCGACACTGGTGAGGTGATGGCCGGAGGGCTCGAGTCCGAACCAGGAGACGTCGAGCATGTGGGAGATCCAGGTCAGCGGGTGCCAGTTCGAGGCCTCCAGGCTCGTCAGCGCCCAGACGATTCCGGAGCCGCTCAATCCAGCTCGAACCTGGGCATTCGAATAGACGTAGACGTCGTCGTCGTAGGCGACGAATCCGTGTCCGGCAACCGGCGCGTAGACGAGACCGACCGCGGCGACGAGCGCCACGGCAACCGTCGCGGCCATCCCGGACCGGCGGCGCGTTTCGGACACGTTGCCCACTCCTCCCTAATCGACGGGCAGCATTATACGCCCATCACTCCTTCTATTCGGTATATTGTGGGGTCCGGGACGGAGGCCGAAATCATCGTGCGCGATCGTTGGATCTGTCTTGCCGTGACCTCGCTGGTCGTGTTCGTCGGCGCATCGGTCGAGCCCGGCTTTGCTTCCGGCGGATCGAGAGCCGGCCTGACCGGGACCGACGAGGCCCCATCGCGATCCGATCGATCCTTGCTGCGGGAGGTCCGGGTAGTGACGAACGGATCGCTCGTTCCGCTGCCGCTGTCCGGCGCGACAGCAAGCGGCTCGCGGCTCGCGGTGGCGCGGGCGAACGGCACACCGGACGGCAGGGGACTGCTCGTCTTCGAATGGGTCAGCGAGGACCTGCCGATGCTCGAACAAGCGCTCGGCGGAAGGGTCGAACCGTTCCGCCTGGTGATCTCGCCTGGCGCCCATCGACTCAATGTCGCCAATCGCTTGGCACGCGACGTCAGCGTCTTCGTGATCGATGCCGTGAGCGGATCACTCTCGCTGCTCCAGATTATGCCGGTTGCGGGTTCAACCGAACCTCTGGCGCTGCCTCCCGACGGCCGCAGGGTCGCGGTCGCCACGATCGCGGAGGACGGAACCCAAGGCTCCCCGGAAGGCTCGTCCGTGGGAGACTTGCCCGACCTGGCGACGATCGTGAGCCTGGCGCGGGCAGGACTCGACCCGTGAGTCCGGGGTCCGCTGGTCGGCTCGAGCGGGTTGGGTCCTTGATCGGTCCCCCGCTCGCGGTCTTCGGCGCGCTGAGCTACTTCGTCTTCTTTGTCCGCTTCCCGACGCTTCGCGATCTCCCCTGGATCAACTTTCTAATCCTGATCGGGGCAGTGGCCCTGACGACGCTCGGATTACGGCGGAGGCCCAGCAGACTGGCGAGGGTCGGCGCGATCGCTTCGGCCGTCGTGACCTCAACCATTCTCTTGTTGTTCACGGCGTACGTTTTCTGGATCTCTTTTCTGTTGCCGCCGCCGACGAGCACGGCGCGGTCGCTCGATCGAATTCCCGACCTGACGCTTGTTTCCGCCGAAGGAGAGGCGGTCGAGCTGGGGTCTTTTCGCGGCCGCAAGCTCGTAATCGTGTTCTATCGCGGGTTTTGGTGACCGTTCTGCATCTCCGAACTGCAAGGTTTGCAGTCCAAGTTGAACGAGCTCCGGGGCAAGGATGCTGAAGTCGTGGCGATCAGCGTCGACTCTCCGGAACAGACGCGCCCGATCGTCGCTGCCCACGGTTTTGGATTTCCGTTGCTCTCCGACCCGCATGGGCGTGCCTTGGACGCCTTCGGCGTCCGCCACGTCGGCGGTGGAATGGACGGAGATATCGCCCGCCCGGCGGTCTTCGTCGTCGATCGCGAGGGCCGGGTCGTCTGGCGCGAGCTGACCGACAATTGGCGGGTCCGCGTTCGCCCGGACCAGATCCTCCGAGTCGTCGACCAGATCCCCTAAGTCCGGGTGCCTACCCTGCGCGGGGTCGGTAGTCCTATACTCCCGTTCGATGTACCGCGTCGTCGCCGGAATCGCCCTCGCCCTTGCCCTGGGAGTTGCGACCCACAGCGTCGTCGCCGCACCCGCGGGCCTACCCCCGATCGACGGCGCGCCGGAGTCGTCGGGACGCGACCCGAGCGATGACGAGTTCTTGGACAGCCTGATCGGCGAGACGGGTGGCACCGTCGATCGGGTGCGACTCGCGCGTCTGTTCTTCGGCCTCTCCTCGAACCTGGGTGCGGGCCGTTCGAGCTTGCGCATGCTCGAAACACAGCTCGCCGGCCCGCCGAATTCCCGCACGACCGCGCGAAACCTGATCGTCGCCAGCTATGTGAGCTACGACCACGCGTTGAATGAGTTCGGAAAATCGGCCCTCCAAATGCTGGATACTCCGTCGTCTGAACTCGCGCTTTACGATACCCAGACCGGGGGACACCGCACCTGCTGGCTGCTCGATCAGCACCTGCGATTGCTGGGGCGCTACGGCGTGAGCGACTCGGCGCTGCTGCCGGCGTTGTCGTCGGTGGAGGCTTGCGCGCGGTTCCGCAAAGCCGCACACGCGGAGCGTGTCGAGCGAATCGTCGGCGCGGCGCTCCTGGCCGGGCTCGCCCAACGCGCCGAGGCCCAAGCGTTGCGCGAGGAGATCCGGGAGCTCGAGCGGCTCGTGGAGGAGCTCCGTCGCATCGATTCGGCGGATTAGTCTCCGAATCCGTCACGTCGCCTTGCCGTGGACGAGCGCGATTCCAACATTAGGCCCAGGCCAGCGCCACCGTAGGCTCCGCGAGGCGGGACAATGCGGATTCTCTATGCATGGGAGCAGGATGCGGACGACGTGAACCGTCAGTCGGGTCGTCCCTACTTTCTGCTTCGGGCGCTCGAGGCGCAGGGATGCACCGTGCTGCCCGCCTTTCCGCTGAGCCGCGCGGCGGAGCGCCGATTCTTCTGGAAACGTTGCTACCATCGTTTGTTCGGACGCACCTATTACCCCGACCGTGAACCGGCGGTTCTGCAGTCCTTGGCCAAGCAGGTCGAGCGCAAATTGCGCAATGTTGACGTGGATTGCGTCGTCGCCCCGGGCTCGCACGCGATCGCGGCCGTGCGAACGGAGACGCCGAAGATTCTCGTGGCCGACGCGACCTTCGCCAACGTTCTCGACTTCTATGCCGCGTATTCGAACCTCGCCGGCGAATACGTCGCCGCGGGGCACGCCCAGGAACAAATCGCGTTGGCCGGTTGCCGACTGGCGGTCTATCCGTCGGACTGGGCGGCCGAGAGCGCGATCCGAGACTACGGTGCCAGCCGCGCGCGTGTCCACGTCCTGCCCTTTGGGGCGAACGTTCCACTTCCGCGTGCGAGCGAGGTTCTAGCCTGGATCGACGAACGCGAGGTCGATCGGTTGCGAGTGCTGTTTGTCGGTCGCGACTGGAACCGCAAGGGCGGTCCGATTTGCGTGGAGGCTTGCAAGGCGCTGGTAAGTTCCGGCATCGATGTGCGGCTCGACGTCGTCGGAGCGACTCCGCCGGCGCCCTTCCCGAGTTTCATGGTGGCGCACGGACGCCTGGACAAGAGTCGGCCAGAGGACGCACGGCGGCTGGCCGAGCTGTTCGCCCGAGCGCATTTCTTTTGCCTTCCATCCCAGGCCGAGAATTTCGGTCTCGCCTTTTGCGAGGCCGCGGCGTTCGGTGTCCCCTCGCTGGCCACAGCCGTCGGCGGTGTCAGCGCAGTCGTGCAACCGGGTCGCACCGGATTCATCTTCGCTCCGGGCACCCCCAGTACCGCGTACGCGGCCGCGATGATCGGCCTGTTCCAAGATCGACAGGCCTATCGCGTTCTGGCCCGGGCGGCGTACACCGAGGCCGCGGAGCGATTGAACTGGACCGAGTTCTCCCGACGACTCGTCGGACTGATCCGCGAAGCGCTCTAGACCCCTTGAAATCGATGATTCTACGTTTGGACGCGACCGCAGCACGCTCGAGCTAGCGAGATTGGCCGAGCAGACCGAACTCAGATTCGGCGATCGATCTCGATAGTGCTTTCGTCGGCGCGCCCAGCACAGGGGGCGTTGGGCAGATAGCGGAACCGAACTCGTCGCGGGCCGACCTCGACCTCAGACAGACTCACCGTCGCTGCGTCCGTTCGGTGCATGCAGACCGATTCCGGGCCGCGCGCGGGGAGATGACTTTGGTGGTAGTCCAGGAATGACTCGCGAGTTGCGGGCGTGTGACCACCAAAGAAGCCGGCGAAAACCTCGTGACGACGTCGCCGTACCACCTCGGTGGCGAACGATGATGAGATCAACGGGGGTCGGAGGTCGTCGTGCAGCGAAACTCGTAGCGCGTACCCATCCCACTCGGCGGCGAGCGCCTGAGGTCCGCTTGCCAGCGCGGCTAATGTGAACGGCCGGTAGGCGGCGAGCGACGATGAGCGCAGTCGGGCGGCAACCGCACATGGCGATTCGGCGTCGGAAAGATCGAGGACGAGCAGTCCCCGGCTTCGGAACGCCGGACTCGACGGCTCGTTCGGCGGGGGGCCGTTGAGCAGGCAAACGATCAGGCCGAGTTCGTTGGCCGAGATCCAACTGCCTCCGCCGTCTCGGTCGCGAGGCGCAATCCGCCGAACGCCGGCGAGGCTGTCGACCTCGGGAGGGTCGGCAATCGATCGCGCCCGACTCTCGTCACGATTGAAGAACAGCTCCAGACGTTCGCCGTCCCGCCGCCAGGTTACGGTGCACATGCGACCAGATTAGCGGTCCGAGCACTAGCCCGCCGCGGATTGGGGCACTCGACGCATCCGGATCGGGTATGTCATGTTGACGCTTCTATTTGCAGGACTGGGGAGAGGTTGCGAATGAAAAAGTTGATCATCGGTCTTATGGCAGTCTTCGGGATCTTGATGCTGCTGATGGTGCTGGTCGGCGGC
>JANNRU010000649.1:0-9793 GCA_031401755.1 Acidobacteriota bacterium
GCCGGCGAGCTTGTGCATGTCCTCGGTCGCCTCCTCCTGCAAGACGTCCAGCACGTCATCGACGGTAACGATTCCGATCAGGACTCCAGCCGAATCGGTCACGGGAAAGGCCACGCGGTCGTATTCGGAGAAGATGGCGACCGCGCTCTCTTGGTCGTCAGTTGCCTTGAGCGCGACGAATTGCCCGTCGATCAGATCTGTCAGTGGAACCTGAGGCTGTGCGAGGAGAAGCTGGCGGATCCGCAAGTCGTCGATCAGTTTCCCACGCTCGTCGACGACGTAGACGATGTTGAGGGTTTCGCTGTCGCGGCCTCGGGATCGGATGTGATCGAGCGACTGCCGGACGCTCCAATCGCGACGCAACGCGACGAAATCCGGAGTCATCAATCGACCGATACTCTCCTCGGGGTAGCCGAGCAGGCGGTTGGCGATCGTTCGCTCTTCGTGGCTGAGCAAACCCAAAAGCTGTCTCGTCGCCGCTGCCGGCAACTCTTCGAGCAGCGCCGTACGGTCGTCGGCCGACATCTCGTTGAGGATCGCCGCCACCTGTTCATGGGCCAGCGCCTTGAGCAGTTCTTCTTGCGCTTCGGGCTCGAGGTACTCAAAGACTTCGGTCGCCTGCTCCCGCGACAACACGCGGAAGAGCAAGGCGCGCGCGTCGGACTCCTGATGCTGGATCAGCTCGGCGACGTCGGCCGGATGACTCCCCTCCGCTGCGCGACGGACCCGTGCAAAGTCTCGCAGTTGCAGCGCATTCTCGATTTCCTGCTGCGCGTCGACGGTCATCGCGATTCGGCTCCGATCGAGGGTCCCGTCACCTTACCATCACGTCGGGGGCGTGGTAACTTGTCTTCCGAAAGGCATCGCCCATTGGCCTTCCGCGTCGAGACCACGTTTGCCGCCTCTTCCGCAGCGATGATTCCCGAGCGGTCCTCGGTGATCGCCGCCGTCTCGGGCGGTGGCGACTCGGTCGCCCTGCTCCACCTGCTGTTGCGCTTCGCGACCCGACGCGGCTGGCGCGTCACAATCGGCCACCTCGATCATGGGTTGAGGGGTGGGTCGGGCTCCGACCGCAAGTTCGTTGAACGACTCGGCCAGGATCTCGGATTGACCGTTCTTTCGGATCGGCGGCCCGTCGAATCGCTGCGCCGGCGCGGCGAGTCGCTGGAGGAGGCCGCGCGGCGAGTACGGCGCGAGTTCCTGGTCGAGTCCGCGACCGGATCGGGGGCCGAGCGAATCGCGTTGGGTCACACGCTCGACGACCAGGCCGAGACCGTTCTGCTACGCCTGGCGCGGGGAGCCAGTTCGACAGCCTTGGGCGGAATGTTGCCGGCCGGGCCCGGCCCGTTCGTGCGGCCGCTACTCGGCTTGGAACGGGCCGAGCTCCGTCGCTGGATCGAGGCGCGTGGACTCTCATTCCGCGAGGATCGTTCGAATCGGGAACTGCGCTTCGACCGCAATCGCCTCCGCCGTTTGGTCGTCCCGGTACTGACCAGCGCACTCAACCCACGCGCCTCACGCCAAATCGCCCGAGCCGCAGAGCGGATTCGCGAGGATGCCGCGCTGCTCGACTCGTTGGCGGAGGCGCGGTTCGCCCTGCTGTCGCGGCGCGACGGCCGGAACCGGGTACTGGTCGACGCGGTCGGGCTGGCCGTGGAGCCCGACCCGCTGGCCCGGCGAATCGCCTGGCGGGCCGCGCTTCAAGCCGGTGTCGACGGCCGCCGCGTGGTTCGCGTGCATATCGAGGGCATCGTCGATCTAGCGCGCCGGCCGGGAGGCCGCCGTATAGATTTGCCCGGGGATCTGGAAGCCCGACGAAGTGGCGACATCGTCGTCCTCGGCCCTCGTCCGGACGCCCCGAAAGCCGTCGAGCACTGCTAACCTGGGCCAGCACGCGCCTGGTTGTCAGGCGTGCCGCGCGCGGGGTTGCCGATGCGACTTTCCACTTCAGTACTGATCACCGAAGCTCAGATCCGCGGACGCGTCGAGGCGATGGCCTCGGCGATCGCGGCCGACACCCCCGAGGGCTCGTCGCTGTCGGTCCTCGCGATCCTCGATGGCGCGTTCATGTTCTGCGCGGACCTCGTCCGTCGCCTGCCGATGCCGGTCCACATCGCGCTCGTGCCAATGATCTCGGTCGATCGCGGCGGCGATCCGGAGCGCATTGTCCTGCCCGCCGATTTCCCGATCCGCGGCCGGGATCTGTTGCTCGTCGAGGACATCCTGGACAGCGGAAAGACCCTGGACGCGCTGCGCATCCGGCTGGCGCGTGAGTCGCCGGCCCGCATTCGCTTGGCCGTCTTGCTCGACAAGGCCGCGCGCCGCTCGGCCAAAGTCACGGCGGACTACGTCGGCTTCGCGGTCGAGGATCGGTGGATCGTCGGATATGGGTTGGACTGGCACGGCCTCTACCGCAATTTGCCCTACTTGTCGCACATGGAATGAGAGCTGGGGCAATTGGCATGCCAGGCGGCACGACTATATATTGACCGCTGCCGTTTTTTCTCGACCGCGGAGGGTTCGTGAACTCTCACATCAAGAGCATCATCGTCTGGCTGATCGTCATCGCCGCGGTGGTGATCGTGTTCCAAATCGTGACCACCGCCGGTGGTCAACGGCAAGAGCTCGACCAGTCGACGTTCTACTCGAAGCTCGCCGAAGACCGGATCGCCGAGGTGACGATCACCGGCGATCAGGTCGGCTACGAGATCAAGGGACGATTTCGCGAGGCGATCGCGGGCCCGAACGGCCAACCAGTCCGTTCTTTCGACACCTACGTGGTCAAAGACGAAAGCTTACTGCAGTCACTGCGCGAGCGTGGCGTCTTGGTCAAGGCGCAGAAGCCGGCGGATGGCTCGTTCCTATCGATGATCCTGATGTGGGCCCCGTTGTTGCTGTTCCTCGGCGTCTGGATTTTCTTCATGCGTCAAATGCAGAGCGGCGGCAATCGCGCGCTGTCGTTCGGGAAATCTCGGGCCAAGCTCACCTCCTCCCAGGGCAAGAAGGTCACGTTCAAGGACGTCGCCGGCGTGCAAGAGGCCAAAGAAGAGCTGCAGGAGATCATCGAATTCCTGCGCGAGCCGCAGAAGTTCCAAAAGCTGGGCGGCAAGATCCCCAAGGGCGTACTACTCATGGGCCCCCCGGGGACCGGGAAAACGCTCCTCGCGCGGGCGATCGCCGGGGAAGCGAACGTCCCCTTCTTTTCGATCTCCGGCTCCGACTTCGTCGAGATGTTCGTCGGAGTCGGTGCCTCGCGCGTCCGCGATCTGTTCGAGCAGGGAAAAAAGAACGCCCCCTGCATCATCTTCATCGACGAGATCGATGCAGTCGGACGTCACCGTGGTGCCGGCCTCGGCGGCGGCCACGACGAGCGCGAGCAGACGCTCAACCAGCTGCTCGTCGAGATGGACGGGTTCGAGACGAACGAGGGTGTGATTCTGATCGCGGCCACCAACCGACCCGACGTGCTCGACCCGGCGCTGATGCGTCCTGGCCGCTTCGATCGTCAGGTGATCGTCGGACGGCCGGACGTCGGTGGACGCGAGGCGATCCTGAAAGTTCACGTACGCAAGATCCCGCTTTCGTCCGACGTGCAACTCGACATCGTCGCCCGCTCGACACCGGGATTCAGCGGTGCCGACCTGGCCAACCTGGTGAACGAGGCGGCGCTACAGGCGGCACGGATCGGCCGCAAGGCGGTGACCCAGGAGGATTTCGAGGTCGCCAAGGACAAGGTCTTGATGGGCGTCGAGCGCCGCTCACTGATCATCAGTGACGAAGAGAAGCGTGCGACCGCGTTTCACGAGGCCGGCCACGCGATCATCGCACATACGCTCCCCAACGCCGACCCGCTGCACAAGGTCACGATCATCCCCCGCGGACGCGCGCTCGGCGTGACGCAGCAGCTTCCGGTGGATGACAGACACAGCTTTTCGCGCGACTACCTGCGCACGCGGATCGCCGTACTTATGGGTGGCCGGGTCGCCGAAGAGCTGGAGATGAAGCAGCTCACCACGGGCGCCGGAAACGACTTCGAGCGCGCGACGGAACTAGCTCGAAAGATGGTCTGCGAGTGGGGCATGTCGGACAAGCTCGGTCCATTGACGTTTGGCGGTCCCGAAGAGCAGATCTTCCTCGGCCGAGAGATCGCGCAGCACCGCGACTACAGCGAGGCGACGGCGGTCGAAATCGACGGCGAGGTCAAGAAGTTCGTCATGGAAGGCTACGAGACCGCGCGCCGCATCTTGAACGACGAGGCGACTGGGCTGCGACGGGTCGCCGAGGCGTTGCTCGAGCGGGAGTCTCTCGTCGGTGAAGAGATCGCAGCCCTGCTTCGTGGCGAGACCCTGCCCGCTCGGCCCCCGGTGGTCGTCGACGCGTCCGCCGACTCCCCGGCCGCGCGCGAAGCGGGTGTCGAGGCTGGAGAGCCCGGGGTCCTGCCGCATCCGGGCAACCAGCCGGCCTGATCCTTGCCCGACGCGACCGGTCTGCTGCCGCGCCGGCCGTTTGAGCTCCGCTTCGCCGGTGGCCCCCCGCTCGCGCTCGGCCGCCAGACCGTGGTCATGGGTGTGATCAATCTCACCCCCGACTCGTTCTCGGATGGCGGCGCGTACGCCGACCCTGACGCGGCGCTCTGCGTCGCGGAGGAGATGGTCCAGGCCGGCGCCGGAATCCTGGACCTCGGCGGTGAAAGCACTCGGCCCGGCGCCACCGAGGTCGACGAAGCGACCGAGCGCGAGAGGGTCATTCCGGTCCTTCTGACCCTTCGGCGCCGGCTACCAGAGGCGCGAATCTCCGTCGATACGCGGCGTGCCTCGGTCGCGCGGGCCGCGCTCGACCACGGAGCCGACATGATCAATGACGTCTCCGGACTCGGGGATCCCGGGATGCTGCCATTGCTGGTGCGCCGGCAGGTACCCGTCGTGATCATGCACATGCGCGGGACGCCCGAATCGATGCAGGCGGACACGCGGTACGAAGACCTGCTCGCCGTGATCGTCGCGTTCCTGAGTGCCGCTGCGGCCAGGGCCGTCGATTCGGGTCTGGGCGGTAGTAAGATTCTCGTGGATCCTGGGATCGGCTTCGGAAAATCCACGGAGGGCAACCTGACGATTCTCAAACACCTTTCGTGCTTTGCCGAGATCGACCACCCACTGCTCGTCGGCGCCTCGCGTAAGTCGTTCATCGGCAAGATGCTCGACCTGGGAGTCGACCAGCGACTCGAAGGCAGCCTCGCGGTCGCCGCCTGGGCCGCGGCCGCGGGCGCCCATGTCGTTCGCGCACACGACGTACGGGCAACGGTCCGGTCGGTCAGGATCGTCGACGCCATCCTGGCGGCGTAGCCGTCGAGAAGTTCATGAGCGACCAGATTCAAGAGTTCTTGCGCTTGCACGAGTTCGGCGTTCTCGATCTCGTCGACATCCTCTTGCTCGCCGTCGTGATCTACCAGTTGCTGGCGCTGCTGCGCGGCACACGCTCGGCCAACATGTTGATCGCGCTCGGAGTCCTAACGGCCCTGCATCTGCTGACCGGCCTGGAACCGTTCCGACTCGACGCGATCCACAGCGTCCTGGGGACGCTCTTGCTCTACGTTCCGTTGGCGGTCGTCGTCTTGTTCCAGAGTCAGATCAGGCGCTTCCTAGCCCAGGTCGGACGCAATCCGTTCGGCGCCTTTTCTTTTCGACGTGCGGAGCGCGCGATCCTCGACGAGGTCGCCCTCGCCGCGGCGTCGCTCGCCAGCAAGCGCCTCGGCGCGTTGATCGTGATCGAACGGGACATGGGGTTGCGGACTTTCTACGAGACCGGAATCACGCTCGACGCCATTGTCAGCTACGACCTGCTCATGAACGTCTTCACCTTCCGCTCGCCGCTTCACGACGGCGCCGCGATGATCTCCGAAGGACGTCTGAAGGCCGCAAGTTGCTACCTGCCGCTGACCATGAATCCGACGCTCTCCCGCACCTACGGGACGCGACACCGCGCGGCCTTCGGGATCACCGAGGAATCCGATGCGATCGCGGTCGTGGTCTCCGAAGAGCGCGGAATGATCTCGTTGGTCGACGGGGGCGAGATCCTGGAGAACCTCGATGCCAAAGGGCTGGCCGAAGCGCTGCGCCGAGCCCTGACGCCGAGCGCTCGCCGCGTCCGCGGAGTTCGGTCGGCTGCCGATGAACCGCCGCGAAGCATCGCCGCCGTAAGGTCGGGCGATGTTTGACCGATTGACCGCGAACTGGCCGCTCAAGCTGTTGTCGCTCGTCCTGGCGACGACGATTTGGGTCTCGGTCACCGGCGAGCAGCGCATCATTCAAGATGTCTCGGTCCCGATCGACCTGCGACTGCCAGAGGATCGCATTCTGGCGTCCGACCCGCCTACGACCGTGAAGGTCCGGCTGCGCGGTCCGGAAACGCTCGTGCGACGGATGGATCTGCTCGCGCTGGCCATGACTCTCGACCTTTCGCGCATGTCACCCGGCGAGCAGGAAGTTCAACTCTCCCCGGATTTCCTGAAGGGCGTGCCCAGCCGTATCGTGGCCAGTGTGATCGAGCCCACTCGCGTACGCCTCGTCGTGGAGTCGCGCCGAATCGCCGAGTTTCCGGTCGAACCGGATCTGATCGGCGAGCTCCCCGACGGGTATACGCTTTACGATACCGTGGTCCAGCCGTCGACGGTGCTCGTCGAGGGCCCCGCTTCGGGAGTCGAATCTTTGACTCGCGTGCGGACGAACCCGATCCGACTCGACGGCCATCGGGGCAATTTCGTCGCCATTCTCTCCGCGCTCACCGAGTGCGCCTTCTGCCAGATCGTCGATCCCCGGCCGATCGAGATTCGCATGGTCGTCGACACGTCGCCGATCTTCCGTACGTTCGATGCAGTTCCCGTCGTCGGCTCGCGACCAGGGACGGCCGGACTCATCGAGCCGGGAACCGTTCGCGCTGTGGTCAGCGGCCCCCGAGCGATCGTCGATCGCCTCGCGCCTTCACAGGTCCGCGCTGTGGCGGAACTGTCGGGTAACGAGACCGGCGACACCCCCCGGTCAGTCCCGGTGCGTTTCGAATTTCCCGGTGTCGACGCCGAAACGCGGTTGCGCCTGCGGGCCCGTTGCGTCGGCTCCCAAGATGTATCGCTGCGACCGGCAACGAGCGTTGGAGGACGACCTTGAAGCGACTGTTCGGTACCGACGGAATTCGCGGCATCGCCGGTGACTGGCCGCTCGACCCTCCCACTGTGCGCCGCTTTGGCGTGGCGTTGGCCGCGGCCCTGCTCGAGTCCGGGATAGAGCGTCGACGCGTCGTGCTCGGGCGCGACACTCGCGAGTCGGGACCTTGGCTCCGCGACGCGGTCGCTGCCGGACTCGCCGCGGGCGGTGTTGAGGTCGTCGACTCAGGCGTGATCAGCACCCCGGGCTTGGCTCACGTCGTCGTCGACGCCAACTTCGATGCCGGAGTGATGATTTCGGCGAGCCACAACCCATTTCGCGACAATGGCTTGAAAGTCTTCGGGACCGACGGGTACAAGCTCCACGATCGCCAGGAATCCCGTATCGAGGCGCTCATCCTCGACGGGGGCGCCGACGATCCGGGTCCGAGCGCGGCCGCGCCAACCGTCGATCCGACGCTCACCAGGCACTACGTCCGATTCCTCGAGGGCGTCGTCGCTCGCGACACGATCGCAGGACGGCGGTTCGTGCTGGACTGCGCGAACGGGTCCGCGTCGGCATTCGCTGCCGAGATCTTCCGCCACTACGGCGCCGAGATCACGCTGCTCGGTACGGCCCCGGACGGCCGGAACATCAACTTGGGTTGCGGCTCCCTGCATCTGGAAGGCCTGAGCGCCGAGGTCGTCCGAACCGCAGCCGACCTGGGGATCGCGTTCGACGGTGACGCCGACCGGATGCTGGCCGTCGACGCGCGCGGCCGCGCCTTCGACGGCGATCACGTGTTGTACTTGGTGGCTCGGATGCTGCGGCGCGCCGGCCGCCTTCCCCAAGACGCCGTCGTGGCCACGATCATGAGCAACCTGTGGCTTGAAGAGCGGCTGCGCGACGAGGGTATGTCCCTCCACCGGGCGCCGGTCGGCGACAAATACGTGCTCGAACGCATGCTCGCCGAGGGCGCCGCCCTGGGCGGCGAGCAGTCCGGCCACGTGATCTTCCGCGAGCATTCGACGACGGGCGACGGTGTGCTGACCGCCCTGATGCTGATCGCGGCAATCGCCGAGGAGGATCGTGCGCTCCACGAGATTCTCGACTCGATAGTCCCCTGCCCGCAGGTGCTGCTCGGGGTGCGCGTACGCGAGCGACCCGAGTTGACGGCCCATCCGCGCATCGGACCGGCGGTCGCGGAGGTCGTGGCCGCGCTTTCGACCTCGGGGCGGGTCGTACTGCGCTACTCGGGCACGGAACCGCTCGTCCGGGTCATGGTCGAAGGGCACGACGAAGTTGCGGTCCGCTCTCACGCGGAGCGGCTGGCCGGCGTCATCCGGGACACGATCGGAGTTTGAGCCTTGCGCGTACTCGGCGTCGCCTTCGGCCCGCGTGTCGCTCGCGATAGTGCGAGCGAATCGACGGTCGCGCTGCTCGACGCCGCGGGACGGATCACGCGAACCGAGACGGCCGGGTCGCTCGTCGAACTAGCTTCGGCCATCTCTGGACTTGTCGGAGACGAACCGTTTCTCGCCGGCGTGAATCTGCCCATTGTCGTTCCCCAACGCGAGGGCCGCTCGCGCCCGGTAGAGGCTTTCGTCCGGCGCCGCCTCGGATATCGGCTCCCGCCCGGAGGGCGATCGGCCGGAGGCGGCGAGTCGTCGAGCGTGCCGGGCGAGGCTCTGCTGGCCGCTCTTGCTACCGCAGGTCATCCGTGTTTGCCGTACCCGGATCGCGACCGTCGCGAGTCGGGGCTCGCTGAAGTGCACCCAGGGCTGACGCTCAAATCCCTGCTCTGGCAGGGTACTGGATTCGACGCCGAGCGCGGCGATCCGGTGCTGACCGCCGCCTTGTTCCGCGCCTACGAGCCGCCGCGATCGGCGGCGACGCGACGGGCTGCCGGCTGGACCGAGGCGGCGACGGGACTCGACATCGTGTTGCGCTTGGTCGGCGCCCCGCCGGAGTTCGATCTAGCGCCCGCTCGACGGGCGCTGAATCACGCAGAATCGCGCCAAGAAGTCGATCGCGCTCGAGGGCTGCTCGATGCCGGACTCGCTGCCGGTACCGCGCGGCTATACATCGAGTCCCCCGAATCGTGCCTGTTCGCCGGGGACCGCGAGAGCGGCTATGTCATTCTTCCCGCCGACCCCCTGATCCGTCGCCTGGCGCTCTCGATCTCGCGAACGGGCAAGGGTCGCTTGTTTCCCGAGACGTCACTGCGCGAGCAGCTCGGGGAACATGCGCGCCTTCGTGCCGCAGATCTTCTAGCGGTCCCGGGCCGTCCGCAACGGATCGAGGCCGCGTTCCATGAACCGCCGAATTACGAGTTCGACAACCTCGACGAGATGCTGTGGTGGAAGCACACGCGGCACGTGGCCGGAGCGCTGGTGCCGACGGACGGCCTTCAAGAAATGATCGTCCGACTCGGGGGAACTGCGGACGAGTCGACGGAGCCGTCACTACGCCTCGTTCGTAGCCGGCATCGGACGCTGTCGTTCCGCTTCGAGCCGCCGGAGATCTGGCGCACCCGCGTCCCGACCCGCGACGGACGCACGCACCATTTTAGGATCTTACGAGCGGTCTACGAGACGGCGACGGGAGAGACGGGCTGACGCGAACCCGATCAAATATTGGGTCTACCGACCCTTAGA
>JANNRU010000650.1:0-7037 GCA_031401755.1 Acidobacteriota bacterium
GCGCGCGTTCGCCGCGGTGACCAAGGCTTGGCAGGCCGATTCCGGATCCCCGGAATGGCCTCGCAGGATCTGCGCGATCTCGTCGTCGACGAGCATCGAATTCAAGCCGTCGGAGCAGAGCAGAAGGACGTCCCCGGGCCGGATCGAGTGCCGTGTGACCTCCAGATCGACCCGCGCCACGTTTCCCAATGCGCGCGTGACGATATTGCGCATCGGGTGGCGGTGGGCCTGCTCGTCGCTGATCAGTCCGTGTCGCACCTGCTCACTGACCCACGAGTGGTCATTCGTCAGCCGCTGCATCTCGTTTCCCTGCAACCTGTAGGCTCGACTATCGCCGACATGGCCGATAACGGCATGCTCTCCGACAACCTTCAAGACGACGATCGTCGTTCCCATCCCGCGCCATTCCGCGTTTTGAAGGACCGACTCCAAGATCCGGCGATTCCCTTCATCGACTGCGGCGCGCAGGCCCAGTTCCGCTCCGGCGGCGTCCGCAGTCTCGACCCCCAATTGCCGGCTCTTCGTCGTCGCCTCCAGCGCCTCGACGGCCAAGCGGGACGCGACTTCCCCGGCGGCGTGCCCGCCCATGCCATCGGCAACGGCGAAGACCCCCGCGTCGGATGCGATGAACAACTGGTCCTGGTTTCGCTCGCGGCACCGTCCAACATCGGTCAATCCAGCGACCCGCAGTCTCATGTGTATCGACCTCCCGCAGATCGGACCGTCGGCGCTTGCCCCCGGAAACGACGGGCATTATGCACGTAATCAGCCACCCGCAGGAACTCCCTAAAGCTATTGGCAGGCGTTGCCCACCTCTAACGTCGTTTGCGACCGGGCGGGGCGGCGGTGGACTCCTGGGTGCGCTGATCCAAAATTCGCTTGGCCATGCGCCGGATCAACTCCGGCACGTCGTGATTGTTCGATGCGCGTTTGAGATCCTGTTTCTGGAGGCGCGCGACGAGATTGGACGAAACGCCCTGCGGCGTACGGGGGTTGTTGACCAGCGCGCTGACCACCGAGTAACTTCGAAGCCACTCTCGACTCGTACCGATGATACGCAGGACCTCGTCCGACACGTTTCGCAACCGAGAGATCGACTCGATATCCTCGTCGTTCATCCTGGGATTCTTCAACACCGACACGGCAACGATCTTGTTCGAATCTCGAATCAGGATCATGCGCTCTTCACGACCCCCGCGCATGGCCAGAATCGCCCGCTGTGCCGTGTTCATCGCGATGATTCGGCGATAGGCGGTGCGCAGTCCGACGTCGTCGCTCTGTTCGAACTCCTCTCCGTCGAGGATCTCGCTGGCGGTGAACAAGTCGCCGACGTCGACCTCGAGGAGTCTCGCCGCGGCTTCCAGTTCGGAATCGGAGACTGCGCCCTCGGTCCCGGATTGCAAGCGATCGTACAGCCGTACTGCACGATCCAGTAATTCCAGGATGCGGCCTCGTTGGTCCGCGCGCAAAGCCGGATTGACGGAGAGATGATCGAGCAGCGAAGGTTCGGCGAGCAGTCGTTCTTGGTTCGTGAGGACTAATTCGATCACGCTGGCGTTGCCGGCAGCAGCAAGAGCCGCCAACGCCCCGGTCGGCACTCCGCGGTGGAAGGCGATGCGTTCTGCCAATACCTCGTTGCGGGCCGCCTGCGGCGCGAAGTGCTCGAGGACTTCCGGAGCGCAGTCCGGGTCCCCGAGGAGATCCATCAGCGCGTCGGTCTCCATTCCCGCCAGACTTCGCGCGGCTTCCTCGCGGATCTCGCGATCCTCGTCCTCGGACTGGAGAAAAACCCAAAGCCGGGCCAGTGCGGGGCGGGGGAGCGGGAGGGCCCCGCGCGCGGCTGCGGCACGGAGCGGATGTGGAGCCTGCCCACCGAGAATTCGCTGGACGATCGCTTCGCCGGTGGGTTCCTCACTCACCGGCGGTACCGTGGCGCTGCGCCGAGGGTCGGGTCGTTTTCGAATCGACAATCCGATGGGGTCGAACCAGCGCGAACCAGGCGGCAATCCCCGCGGTCGCTGCCAGCACCAGTGCGGCCATCACGACCAGGACCCAACGCCTTCGTCCACGGCTCGGAGAGCCGGCCGTGGGAGCCGTATCTCCGCGAACCGACCCCGGCTGCCGCCGGAACGGATGCGGTTCGTCACGGTCGGAGCGGACCTGAGTCCGAGCTTCGTGGAGATAGGCGTTCACCATCGCCTCGCCGTCGACGCCGATGTAATCGCAGTAGGCGCGGACGAAACCCTTATTGAACACGCCACCTGGCAGCTCGCCGAACTCGTTGCGCTCTAGCGCCTGAAGGTAGCGGATGCTTATCTTCGTCGCCTGCTCGACTTCGCGCAGAGTAATGTCGCGAAGTTCGCGCTCGCGGCGCAGTTCGTCACCGAACGAGATCATCTCGTTCTCCACCCGCGAAGTTCGTCGCGTTCGGGCTCCCCGTTGATGCGGTGCGGCGCGGACTCGCTCGCGTCCGCAGGAGGCTCACCTTCGGCGAGTAAGCACTCGAACTCACGTGCAGGGCGTCGCGCCGGAGCTTGCGCGCCACCGCGACCGGGGTGCGAACGTTGCGGAGCAGGGCTTCTCGGACCCGCGGACAGCCACTCCACCACTCGTTGGCCGCCAGCGCGATCAAGATTGCAAGTGGGGCCTGGATATCCGAGGCCGTCCAGGGTCCGCGGAGTCCGATCGCGCGCGGCGCCCGGCGCGCGCATCTCGTCCCGCCAAGCTTGGCGTCCGCCATGGACGGGGTCCGGGCAGGCGTCCGGTGACGCTCCTGCGGGTGTCGAACTCGTTGGGTGACCCATCGCCAGCCTAATATAAGCCGGTCCGTCCCCGGCTGCTGCGAGCGACGCTGCAGCCGGTTCGAGAGGTCGTCCATGCAAGAGGACTTGCTGCTGCTGCTGCCACTCTGGTACATCGTGTTTCTCATGTCGACGACATGCCACGAGGCGGCTCATGGCTGGGCGGCGTGGATCGGCGGGGATCCGACTGCCTACCACGGCGGCCAAGTGTCGCTGAACCCGCTGCCCCATGTCCGACGCGAGTTATTCGGCACCGTTATCGTTCCAATCGTCAGCTACCTCGTCCTCGGATGGAACAATCCGGCGCATCGCTGGATGATTGGCTGGGCCAGCGCGCCGTTCGACCCTGGGTGGGAAGAGCGTCATCCGCGTCGCGCGGCGCTGATGGCCCTGGCGGGGCCGTTGGCGAACCTGGGGTTAGGTGGGATCGGTTTCTCGGTTCTGTCGATCGGACTCACCCAGGGGTGGTGGGTGCCTGCGGTGGTTCCCTCCTTTGACGGGCTCGTCGAGCCTGGGATCGGTGGCGCCGTAGGTTTGAGTGGCCTCGGTCGTCTCTGTTCGGTGGTGCTCTGCCTCAATACGGTTCTGTTCGTCTTCAACCTGTTGCCGCTCCCGCCTCTGGACGGGGCCGCCGTCCTCTCCGGGGTCTTTTCGCCCCTGCGGCGGGTCTACCAACTCTGGCGACAGAACGAATTCAGCGGGATCATCGGACTCCTCGTGGCGTGGTATGTATTCCCAGCCCTCTTCAGACCGGTTTTCCTCACGGTTCTAGGTTGGTTATTCGGTGGTTGAGCGCGTTCGGAACGGCCGGGAACGCGGGTTGGCCGAAACGGGTTCTGGACGTAGACTACATCAATCGGCCCCGACTCGGGTCGATGGAGTGCACACGAGATGAAACGACAGTCGCTGCTGGGATCCTGGGCCCTGCTGATCGGCCTCGGCGCGATCGGGGCCGTGGAGGCGCAGGCCCCGCCCGCGCCCGGACCGCGGCCGCGTGCCGAAATCGTCAATGCGCAGGCCGATCTTGGTCCCCTGCGCCGCGGCGAGAAGGCCGAGGCCCAGTTCTCGATCAAGAACGCGGGCGACGCACTTCTACGGATCGTTTCCGCCAAACCTGGGTGAGGCTGCACCGTCGCCTCGTTCGACGAGGCAATCCTACCTGGTCAGGTGGGAACCATTAGAGCCACGATCGACACCAAGACGCTCCGCGGTGCGGTGGAGCGCAGCATCGTCGTAACTACCAACGATCCTGATCCTTCGCGGGCGCAGTTCAATCTTTTGGTGCGAGCCGATGTGCTCGTGAGCGTGGTGATCCTCCCGTCGGAAACGGTGGTTCTCGGGACCAACGAGACTCAACGAACCGCGCGACGAGTGATCCGGAAAGACCCGTCGGAAACAGGTGAGTTGAAGATCTCCGGCCTCGTCGCATCCGCGGAATGGCTCGACGTTTCATTGAAGCCCGCCGATCCAGCCGCACCGCCGCGCCGCGATGGTGTGCCCCGGCTGCTTCCGGGCGATCAGGTGCTCGAAATCTCGCTCAAGGGTCGTCCGCCCGAGGGGCGCCACCAGGAGTCGGTCGAGTTCCAGACCGGCCTCACCCGGCAGTCCCTAGCCAGATTAGACGTTCAGGTCTACTCGCAGCCCGCGGTGAGCTTCTCGCGCGAGACGCTGTTGTTCCGACAACCGGTCCAGGATCAAACGACGCTGACCGAGAGCGTGCTCGTCTCCTTGCGGGGCGATCTCGATCCCGCGCAGTTGCGCATCGCTGTCGAACCGCCGCAGTACACGTTGAAACGCGAGCCGGAAGGGGACGGTCAGTTTCGTCTCGAGGTGACCTGGAGCGCAGGTGCCCAGACCGATGGGGCCGTCTGGTTCAAGATCGGCGAGGAGTCCGCCTCGATCCCATTGCGATGGGAGCGCTCGCAGGGATCACGCTGATCAGAAGAATCCAAGTTTGAGCTTGGCCGCTTCCGACATCCGTTCCTTGTCCCACGGTGGGTCCCAGACCAGTTCGACGCGTGCGGCGGCGACGCCTGCCACGCCACGGACTTTCGATTCCACCTCTCCGGGGAGCGACCCGGCGACCGGGCACGCCGGCGAGGTCAGGGTCATCCGGACCAGCGCCTGGCCGTCGGGCTCGACGACGATCTCGTAGATCAATCCGAGTTCCCAGATGTCGACCGGGATTTCCGGGTCGTAGCAGGTCTTCAACGCGGCGACGACCGCTTGGCGCAGGTTGTCGCCCGTGCGTGCGGAGGCTTCGTCTCCGTCCGGCGTGTGGTCCGGCGTACACTCGTTCAATGGGCGATTGGTGTCGTTCATGTCTCACGCTCCGAAGTTGGAGATTCAGTCTTCGATTTCGTCCACGACTTGAGGGCTGCGCGCATCGCGTGCCAGGGCAGGGTGGCGCATTTGATGCGCATCGGGAACTCGCGGACGCCCGTGAAGGCGGCCAGTTGCCCGAGGACTGTCGGGTCTCCGACCGGCGGCCCCGTCGACGTGACCAGCGATTTGAACTCGTCCGCGAGACTGTAGGCTTCGGCGACCGTTTGACCGCGAAGGCGCTCGGTCATCATTGAGGCGCACGCGGTGCAAATGGCGCAGCCCGCTCCCTCGAAGCTGATCTCGGCGAGTCGGTCGCGCTCGATCCGGATCCAAACATTGATACGATCGCCGCAGAGCGGGTTGTGGCCTTCGGCGTGGGTGGCATCGTCACCGAGCGCTTTGAAGTTCCTCGGTCGACGCGCGTGGTCGAGGATTGTCTCCTGGTACAAGTCACGCAGGTCGCTCATCGTCCCAGGATCTCGATCGACCGCTCGACCCCCGTGAGCAAGGCCTCGACGTCTTCGGCGGTGTTGTAGGCCGCAAACGAGGCGCGAACTGTCGCCGGAGTTCCCAAGCGCTCGGCGAGCGGTTGCGCGCAGTGATGGCCTGCGCGTACGGCCACACCTCCGGCATCGAGAACGGTGGCGAGGTCGTGTGCGTGAATGCCGTCGACCACGAAGGGCACGATGGCGCAGCGCTCCGTCGGGTTGCCGAGCACCCTGACGCGAGCGATCCGCGCCAGGCCGATCCGTGCCCGCTCGCCGAGTGGGCGCTCCAAGGCGGCGAGGCGATCGACATCCGCGTCCTCGATCCACTCGACGGCGGCGCCGAGCCCGATGGCCCCCGAAATCGGGGGTGTTCCGGCCTCGAAACGATAGGGCGGTGCCGCGAAGGTCGTCCGTTCGAATCGAACGCTCTCGATCATCTCGCCGCCCCCGGCCCATGGGGGCATCTCTTCGAGCAACTCGCGCCTTGCCCACAGGATTCCGATGCCTGAGGGCCCGTAGGCCTTGTGGCCGGAAAAAGCCAGGAAGTCGCAATCGAGCGCTTCGACGTCGATCGGATGATGCGCAGCGGCTTGGGCCGCATCGACTAGAACTTTCGCGCCGGCAGCGTGGGCGATCTCGGCGATCTGTCGAACCGGGTTCACCGTGCCCAGGACGTTCGAGATCAGCGTCACCGCGACGAGCCTCGTCCTGGGGCCACAGCGACGCACGAATTCCTCGAGCCTGAGGTCCCCGTTCTCATCGACTGGGACGACGCTGAGTCGAGCGCCCGTTCTTTCACGAAGGAGCTGCCACGGGACGATATTGGAGTGATGCTCCATCTCGGTGAGCAATATCTCATCGTCCGACCGCACGCGGACCGACCCGAAACTGGCTGCGACCAAGTTAATTGCCTCGGTCGTTCCGCGGGTAAAGACGATTTCGTTCGGGTCGCCGGCGCCGATGAATCGAGCGACGGCTCTTCGCGACCGCTCGTAATCCTCGGTCGCTCGAAGCGCCAGGGAGTAGAGGCCGCGATGTACGTTGGCGCAGCCATCGTGATGGTGACGGTCGAGCGCGTCCAGCACGGCGCGTGGCTTCTGGGTCGTGGAAGCATTGTCCAGATAGACGAGCCGCGGGCGCCCGGGCTGCGAGGCGAGGGCAGGGAACTGCTCCCGGATTTCCGCGGAAGACAGCGGCGCGGCCGCGCTCGGCGTCAGGCCGGAATCCGCTTCGCTCCGTTCCGCCACCCCTCTACCTCGTTCGGCGTTCGAGTCGACCGACGACCGCTCGGCGAAGGCACTCGCGCACGGTTGCGATCGAAACCTCCGCGAGCACTTCCTCGGCGAACGCCTCGATCAACAGGCTCTCGGCGTCGACCGGCGCGAGCCCTCGGCTCTGCAGGTAGAACAGTGCGGTCTCGTCG
>JANNRU010000651.1:0-3465 GCA_031401755.1 Acidobacteriota bacterium
CGGACCGAAGCCGTCCCCCAGGTGGCCGGGCAGGTCGAAGCCCTGCTGACCGCGGAGGGTCTCGATATCGAGATCCGGACCTGGCGCGAATTGGCACTGTTTCACAATCAGGTCGTGGACTTGTTCGGTCGCGAGCTCGACGTGATCAAGATCATCGTGGCCGCGATCGTGATTCTGGGTATCGCCAACACGATCGGCATGTCGATCCTGGAGCGCCGCGCGGAGTTGGCCACGCTGCGCGCCCTGGGCGTCGGACGTGGCTCGATCGCCGCGCTGCTGCTGCTCGAGGCGGCAATGCTCGGCCTTGTCGGCGGTCTGCTGGGAATCGGGACCGGGGCCGGAATCGCACGCATCGTCACGGCCATCGGAATCCCCTTTCCCTCACCGCCGGGCTCGACCCGCCCCTTCGAGGGCGGCGTCGATCTCGTTCCGGAGGTGGTCGCGTTCGCGTTCGGATTGTCCCTCGTTGCGGCCCTCGCCGCGGCCGTGCTGCCCATCTGTCGCGTGCTGCGCCGATCGATCTCCGACGAGCTGCGCTAGCCCGGCCCCCAGGTGGGGGCCCGAGCCTCGATTCGGTACCATGGCCGGGCTTTGTACCGCGACAAGAAAGTCATCGTCGTCATGCCGGCTTACAACGCCGGGCCGACACTGCGTCGGACCTGGGACGAGGTCAAGGCCCAAGACTATGTCGACGAAGTGATCCTGGTCGACGACGCAAGTCGCGACGAGACAGTCGAGCTCGCGGAAACGCTCGGCGCACGGGTCCATCGGCACGACGTCAACCTCGGATACGGCGCGAACCAGAAATCATGCTACCGCCTGGCGCTCGAGAACGGTGCCGACATCGTGATCATGGTTCACCCGGACTACCAATACACCCCAAAGCTGATCCCGGCGATGACCTCGATGATCGGCAACGGTCTCTATCACTGCGTGATCGGCTCAAGAATTCTCGGGGGGCAGGCGCTCGCCGGCGGAATGCCGCGCTGGCGCTACGTCAGCAATCGCTGCTTGACCTGCGCCGGCAATCTGCTGATGGGTTCAAAGCTGTCGGAATTCCACACCGGTTACCGCGCCTACTCGCGCGAGTTACTCGAGCGACTCCCGCTCGCCGCGAACTCGGACGACTTTGTCTTCGACAACCAGCTCCTGGCCCAGGTCCTCTGGATCGGCTACGTCATCGCCGAGGTCAGTTGCCCGACCCGTTATTTCGCCGAGGCATCGTCGATCAATTTCCCGCGCAGCGTGCGCTACGGCTTTGGTTGCCTGGGAACCGCCGCCGAGCTTTGGATCGCGCGCCGGGGCTGGCGTACGAGCCCGCGCTTCCCCGCCGAGTTGCGCGAACTGGCTCGTCGTGGTTGACCGCTGGAGGGTCGGATGAGCCAGCCCGAGCCCGACCTGACGCCGCTTCCCCGCCTCGACCAGGGTCTCACCGTCCTCGGTGGCGTTTTCCTCGTCAGCGGAGTCTCGGCGCTCGTCTATCAGGTCGCCTGGCAGCGAATCCTCGCGCTACACAGTGGCGTCGGAATTTACTCAGTCGCGATGATCGTCTCGGCGTTTCTCGCCGGTCTGGGGATCGGAAGCTGGCTCGGTGGTCTCACGAGTTCGCGCCTCCGAGCCGTCACTGCGCTGCGGGCCTTCGCCGTGGTCGAACTGACCGTCGCGGTGCTGGGAGCGGCAAGCTGTTGGTTCTACTACGACTTGCTCTACCTGCGGTTTCCAGGATTGTTCGTCAATCCCTGGCTTGCCGGCGGCGTACACTTCGGCTTGCTCGTCCTACCCACCACCTTGATGGGCATGTCCTTGCCGCTGCTCGTCCGATCGGCGGTCCACGACGTCGGCCGCGCCTCCTCGACGATCGGCTACCTCTACGGCATTAACGTGTTGGGTGCCGCCCTCGGCGCGGTCCTGGCCCCGTGGGTTCTGATCCCGCATGCCGGAGTCCGTGGTGCCGTCTGGATCGCGGCAGCGGGAAACGCGCTTGCCGGAGCGGCCGTGCTCTTGCTCTTGCGCTCGGCCTCGCGTGCCCCGGCACCACCGCCGATCACCATGATCCCAGCACCGGCCGAGCCTGCCACCATCGAGCCCGCCGGCAGCCAGTCCTTCGGGTTGTGGCTTGGGCTCTACACGTTGAGCGGATTCTGCGCGCTGTCTCTGGAGATCCTCTGGTTTCGCCTCGTCGACGTTGGAGTCAAATCGACCGCGTTTACTTTCGGCACGGTGCTTTCGATCTACCTTTGCGGGCTCGGGGTCGGCAGCTTGCTCGGCGGACCCTTAGCCGCACGAGTGGCGCGGCCGCTCCGCGCTTTCCTAGCCTGTCAGTGCGGGTTGCTGCTCTACAGCGGACTGGCCGTGACCCTGCTCGTCGCGTTGCCGCATGACTGGCCGATTCTTGACCGCATGTTCACGCACTGGGCGCATGCCGAAGAATTCCAGCTCGGCGGTGAATCGAGCCTGGGATTGACGCTCCTGCTCTATCTGGTGCTGCCGCTGGCGCTCTACGGTCCGCCGACGGTGGTGATGGGACTCTCGTTCGGCTTCCTGCAGCGCGCAGTGCAGGTCGATGCGCAGACCAGCGGTTTCAAGGTCGGCCTGCTCCAGGCCGGAAACATACTCGGCAATGTCGCTGGCAGTCTATTCGCCGGCCTGATCCTGCTAGCGCTCCTCGGAACCGCGGGGGCGCTGCGAGTGATCGTCGCCGTTGGCTTCGTCTTTGCCGCGATCGGGCTACGCCACTACGGCTTGCGGTCGATCTTCGCGCCTCTGGGGGCCGCACTGTTCGCGGTCCTCTTGGCGATGCCCAGCGCCTACGGGCTGTGGCAACGACTTCATGGACTTCCCGAGCCCGTGGGATTGTTCGCCGAAGACGCGGCCGCGGTCTCCGCGATCACCCCCGACGCGGGCTCACTTCGCGTTTCGCTCAACGGCAAGAGCCAGAGCTGGCTGCCGTTCGCCGGCATTCACACACAGCTCGGTGCGTTACCGTCTCTCGTCCATCCGGCGCCGCGTCGCGTGGCGATCATCGGGCTGGGTTCGGGCGACACCGCCTGGGCCGCGGGGATTCGCGCGGCGACCGAACTTGTGGCGGTCTGGGAGATCAGCCCCGCTCAACTCCAGTTGCTCGAAGCGACGGCAATGGAGGCGGATCTGGTGCAACTGCGGTCGTTTCTGCGCGATCCGCGTCTTTCGGTGACGATCGGCGACGGCCGTAACGCGCTTGCCGCAAGCGACGCCTCCTGGGACCTGATCGAGGCCGACGCGCTTCGACCGACGAGTGCTTTCAGCGGCAATCTCTATTCGGTCGAGTTCTTCGAACTCTGCGCCGCCCGGCTCGCGCCCGGCGGTTTGATGTGCTCCTGGATTCCGACTCCGCGCGCCTACCGTTCATTCTGCGCCGCCTTCCCGCACGCGGTCGAGTTCCTCGGCGGCCAAGTGCTGATCGGCTCGCTCGATCCGATTCCGATC
>JANNRU010000652.1:0-3038 GCA_031401755.1 Acidobacteriota bacterium
TCCCGCTCTTGATCAACCAGTGGGCCAACGTGGTCCGCTGGGAGATGCGAACCCGCCTGTTCCTCCGCACGACCGAATTCTTGTGGCAAGAGGGCCACACGGCCCACGCGACTCACGAAGAAGCGATGGAAGAGGCTCGCCGAATGTTGGACGTTTACGCGGCCTTCGCCGAGGAATGGATGGCGATGCCGGTCGTCTGCGGCGCAAAGAGTGAGCGCGAGCGCTTCGCCGGCGCACTGGAAACGTACTGTATCGAGGCCTTGATGCAGGACAATCGCGCGCTGCAGGCCGGAACCTCTCACGATCTGGGCCAGAACTTCTCGCGCGCGTTCGAATTGAAATTCCAGAACGAGGCCGGCGATTGGGAGTACGCATGGAACACGTCATGGGGAGTCTCCACACGGCTCGTCGGTGCCTTGGTGATGACGCACAGCGACGACGACGGACTGGTCTTGCCCCCCCGGCTGGCACCGATTCAGGCCGCGATCGTGCCGATCTGGAAAGGCACCGACCCTAAAGATGAGATCTTGGCCGCCGCGGCGGGTGTTCGTGATCGCCTCGCCGCCGCCGGCGTCGCCGTTCGTCTGGACGATCGCGAGAACCTGAGCCCCGGATTCAAGTTCCACGAGTGGGAACTGCTCGGGGTCCCGCTGCGGATCGAGATCGGGCCGAAAGACCTAGAGAAAGGCTCCGCGATCTGCGTTCGGCGCCTCGATCGCGCGAAGTCCCCCGTAGCGCTGGAGGCCTTGGCGCAACGGGTTCCGCAATTGCTCGAGGATATGCAGACGGCGATGCTCGCCGCGGCCCGAGCGCGCATGGAGGCAGCGACGATCGCCATCGACGTCTACGACACCTTCAAGGAGCGCCTCGAGGGCGAAGGCGGTTTTCTCTTGGCCCACTGGTGTGGCGTGTCCGACTGCGAGGCCGCCATCAAAGAAGAGACCCAAGCCACCGTCCGCTGCGTCGCCTTCAACTTCGAAAAGGAAACCGGACAATGCATCCGCTGCGGGGCGAGATCGGCCCGGCGGGTCCACTTCGCCCGAGCCTACTGACGTGAAGCGAGGAACCGCCCGATGATCAGTACTGGGGATTTCAAGCGGGGTGCCAGGATCCTGTTCGAGGGTGAACCCTGGACGATCGAAGACTACAGCGTCCAAACGCCGTCGGCGCGGGGGGCTGCGACGTTGGTCCGCTGCCGCCTGCGACACGTCGTTCGTGGCACCGCGGCCGACAAGACCTTCAAGTCCGGAGAGAAGTTCGAAGTTCCGGACGTCGGCTTCCGACAGGTCCAGTTCCTGTACGATGACGGCGAGGCCTGCCATTTCATGGAAAACTCGACCTACGAGCAGTTCTCGATGTCGCGCGAGCAGCTCGACGAGATGGTCCCCTGGCTCTCGGAGGGCCTCAACCTGGACGCGGTCGTTTGGAACGACCGCGTCGTCGGGGTCAATCTCCCGCAGTACGTCGAGTTCGAGGTGGTGCTGGTCGGGGCCGGGTCGCGCGCGGACACGGCGAGCGGCAAGAACTTGAAGGATGCGGAGTTGTCGAACGGCGTGACGATCCGCGTACCGCTCTTCATCGAATCGGGAGAGCGCGTGGTCATCGATCCGCGAACTCGCGAATTCGTGCGGCGCGCCGGAAAGCGCGACTAGCGGCCCGTTCCCAGGTCGGCGACACCAAACCTTCCGACCTCGGTTGCGAGCCGGCGAAGCTCTTCATCGACACGCCCGAACAACGAGTCCGGCGGGAACACGCCGTCCCGCCCACGCTCTCCGACGCTTCGATCGCACAAGATCAGGAGACCCTCTTCGACCGTGTCCACGGCCCAGACGTGGAATCGGCGGGCCTTGACCGCTTGGACCACATCCTCGCGCAACATTAGCTGGTGGCAGTTGCGCCGCGGAATGATCACACCATTTGGACCCCTGGGGCGGACGGCCCGACAGAGATCGAAGAATCCCTCGATCTTCTCGTTCACCCCACCGATCGGCTGGATCTCACCGCGTTGATTGATCGATCCGGTAACCGCGATCCCCTGGTTCAGCGGGATTCGGGCGAGCGACGAGAGCAAGGCGAACAATTCGGCTGCGGAGGCAGAATCGCCTTCGATCCCGCCATAGTTCTGCTCAACGCTCAAACTTGCGGTCAGGGTCAGCGGCTTGTCCCGCGCAAAACGATCGCGAAGGAAGCCAGAAAGGATCAGGACGCCCTTGACGTGGATCGAACCTGATAGCGCAGATTCCCGGTCGATGTCGATGATCCCCGCGCGCCCCATCGCCGTCGTTGCGGTGATTCGCATGGGCAAGGCGAAGACGTGGTCGCCGACGTCCAGCACGGCAAGACCGTTGACTTGGCCGATCTTGGCGCCAACCAAATCGATCAGTACCGTTCCTTCCGCGATTCGCTGCTGTAGCAGTTCTTCGATCAAATCCACCCGCCGCGTCTGCTGCTCGAGCGCGCGGCGAACATGCGTCGCCCGCACTAACTTCGCCCGTTGGCGCTGGGCCCAGTAGCCGGACTCACGCACCAAGTCGACGATATCGGTAAAGCGCGTCGTGAGCTTGCGCTGGTCTTGGGCCAGCCGCATACCGTGCTCGACCACGACCGCCACGGCATCGCGATGGAACGCCGGCAACTTCTCTTGCGCGCAGCGGTTGCTCACCAGGTGCGCATAGTTCAGCAGCTCGTCGTCGCTGAGCGGTGTTTCGTTGGCGAAGTCGGCCTTGATCTTGAAAATCTTGTGGAAGTCTTCGTCGACTGCGCACAGGAGCGAATAAATCTGAGGCGTCCCGATCAGGACAACCTTGACGTCGATCGGCACCGGCTCGGGCTTCAGCGAAACGCCGGACATGAAGAAATATGGGTCGAAAGCCTGGATCTCGACAGTCGCGTGACGCATCGAGCGCTTCAGCGCCGGCCAGACCGCAGGCTCGACGAGCATGTCGAGAGCATCGATGACGACGTAGCCACCGTTGGCGCGGAGCAGACTTCCGCTCTTGATTCGCGTGTGGTCCGTCTGCCAATCGCCTCTCTCCCCG
>JANNRU010000653.1:0-4346 GCA_031401755.1 Acidobacteriota bacterium
CACCGCTTCGGCGCAGGAGCTTGACGTTATCGTCCAAGACTTTCACGATATCCGCGGGCTCCGGTGAGAAATCTCCGGGCCGGGCAAACGTCAGGAAGTCGCGAATTGCATGGTCGAGTCGCTGGGACTCGCGCAACACGATATCCATCAACTCCAGCGCTTCGCCGCCGGGTTTGATCTCCGTCTTCAGGTACTGAACGGCACCACTGATTGCCGCCAGCGGGTTCCGCAGCTCGTGAGCCATGCCTGCCGCCATCTCACCGAGACCCGCCATTCGCTCGCTCAGGCGCACCTCTTGCTCCAGCGCATGAATCTCGGTCAAGTCTTGAAAAATGAAGATGAAGCCCAGCGGGGTTCCGGTCCGGTCGTATAGATTCGAAATCGCGTTCCCGAGAAAGATCCGTCGCTCGTTTCGCGTCGTGAAATACCTCTCGAATCGAAATCGACGCTCGCTGAGCAGCTTGCCACGGGCCTCGAGCAGGAATCCGGCCTCTAACCCGAGAACCTCCTCCACCGGCCGCCCCTCGATCTCCGCCGATGTGAAGTCGCAGATCTCCATGCCCCCGCGATTGACAAACTGGACCAGACCCCGGAGGTCGGTCGTAATCAACCCGCTATTGATCGACTCGATGATGTTCTCGTTGAGCGCCTGCAGGCGCGCGACGGCTCCCCGTCGCTCGACGAGCTCTTTCCCCTGGGACCGGAGACGCTCGGATAACGACGTGGACAGTAGCGCGACGGCGACCATCGCCACCAGATGCGCCGCCAGGGAATAGAAGACGCGACGAGGCTCCTGCAGCGCCATCGACCCCGCAGCGCCCTGACCGAGCGTGATTGCGATCGCGTAGGAGCCGTAGCACAGCCCCGCGAGCACGAGTGCGCCACCCTGGAACAGCGTCACGGCGGCGACCGTGATCGGCAACAAATAGAGGAACGACATCGGGCTGTCGATCCCACCCGTGATCCGAACAAACAGACTGACCAACAGCGCGTCGCCGACCAACTGTACGACGATGAAGCCGCGCCGCCGAACGAACCAGCGGTCGATCAACCCGTAGCACAGCGCGGTGCCATACGCCGCCGCGGTCAATAGGAACAGGGGCTTGAGCGAGCCCCCCGGTAGGAACACGAACTCGATCGCGAAGGCCGCGACCAACAGGACGGTGACGACGCCGACGCGCAGGCTCATCAACCATCGGAGTTGCCGCTCGGTCTCCGAGATGGCCATCGCCTGCCGCGCGGGCGACGAGGCGAACGTCGAACCGCCCCGTCCCCCTCCCGCCATCGATCACCCGATCTTGCTGATCAAATCGAACATCGGCATGTACATCGAGATGACGATCCCGCCGATCGCACCGCCGAGAAAGACGATCATTATGGGCTCGAGCAAGGCCAACAGATTCGCCGTCGCCTCGTCGACCTCGTCCTCGTAGAAATCGGCGATCTTGCTCAACATCGTCTCCAGGGCACCCGTCTGTTCGCCGACCGCTACCATCTGGATCACCATCGGCGGAAACACGTCGGTATCCTTGAGCGGTTCGGCGATCGTCTTGCCCTCTTCGACGCTCGTTCGCGTGGCCATGATCGCGTCCTCGACGATCGCATTGCCAGAGGTACGCGCGGTGATCTCCAGTCCGTCCAGAATCGGAACACCGGAGGAGACCAGGGTTCCAAGGGTTCGACAGAATCTGGCGACCGCGATCTTACGCAACACCCCGCCGATGACAGGAATCCTGAGCATAATTCGATCGAGGTGCCTTCGCCCGGTGTAGGTCTTGTAATAACGATTCAGCATGAACGCGCTGATGCCGATCGCCCCGAAGATCAGCCACCAAAAGCTACCGATGAAATTGGAGAGCGCAATTGTGATCCGCGTCGGCAACGGCAGTGTCGCGCCGAGCCCCTCGAACAGGGTGGCGAAGGTCGGAATGACCTTCCACAGGATGACCCAGACCACGATCACCGCGATCCCGATGACGGCCACCGGATAGACCATCGCCGAGCGCACCGCCGAGCGGAGCTTCACGATCTTTTCAATGTACTGCGCGAGACGCTGCAGGATCGTGTCCAGGATGCCGCCCGCCTCGCCGGCGGCGACCATGTTGCAGTACAGGTCGTCGAATGCTTTCGGATGTTTTCGCAGCGATTCGGCGAGCGTGCCGCCACTCTCGACATCCTGGCGGATCTGAAACAACGATTTTTGAAATGTTTTGTTGTCCTGCTGCGCACCCAGAATCTCGAGACACTGGACGAGCGGCAACCCGGCATCGATCATCACCGAGAACTGCCGGGTGAAGAGCGCGATCTCCTTACTCGATATGCGCCCGCCGAGCTTGGGCAGCGCGATCTCTTTCCCCTTCTCGGTGACGGCGGTGACGATTATCTGCTGCTTGCGCAGCATGGAGATCGCGGCGTCCTTGCTTTCGGCGACCAAGACGCCTTCCTGCGTGCGGCCACCACGGGTTCGCCCTTTCCAACAATAATTCGGCATTCTTTGTTTCTCCTATCCTCTCGCCGCGACTAGCGACGAACCGGGGCGCCCGCCCGGGCACCGCCCGGCTGCGCTCCAACGACCCCTCTGGAAATCATTTCACGAAGCTCGTCGGCGTTCGATGACATCGACATCGCCAACTCCGAAGAGATCTGGCGCTTGAGCACTAGAGCTGCGAGCGATTGATTGAATGTCTGCATTCCGTAGCGCAACTGCCCGATCTGCATCGCGGAGTAGATCTGATGAACCTTGTCCTCGCGGATCAGGTTCCGAATCGCTGAATTCGGGATCATGATCTCCAGCGCCAGGACGCGTCCCTGGCTGTTTGCCTTCGGCAGCAGGGTCTGGCACAAGATGCCCTCGAGAACGAATGACAACTGCGCCCGGATCTGGGCCTGCTGATGGGGCGGAAACACGTCGATGATACGGTTGATCGTCTGTGCGGCCGAGTTTGTGTGCAGCGTCGCCAAGGTCAAGTGCCCGGTCTCGGCGATGCGCAACGCAGCTTCGATCGTTTCCAAATCACGCATCTCGCCGATCAGCACGACATCTGGATCCTGCCGCAGCACAGAACGCAATGCTTTCGAGAACGATTTCGTGTCCGCGTGCAACTCGCGCTGGTAGACCAGGCAGCGCTTGTGCGCATGCAAATATTCGATCGGGTCTTCGATGGTCACGATGTGCTCGCTGCGTTCTCGATTGATCTTGTCGAGCATTGCCGCGAGGGTCGTCGATTTTCCAGAGCCCGTGGGTCCGGTGACCAGCACCAGTCCGCGCGGTTTGTCACACAGATGCGCGATCACGTCGGGAAGTCCGAGATCCTCGAAGCTCCGGACCTCCCAGGGAATTGTTCGAAACGCCCCACCGACGGCACCGCGCTGGTAGAAGACGTTGGCGCGGAAACGGGCCAAACCCTTCACGCCAAAGGAGAAATCGAGCTCAAGGCTCTCTTCGAAGCGGTGTTTCTGAGCATCGGTCAAGACGCCATAGATCAAGCTCTTCGTTTCGGCCGGACCGAGCGGGGGCACCTGGAGCGAGACCATCTTGCCGTCGATACGGATCTGCGGCGGTGAGTTCGTCGTCACGTGCAGATCGGTTCCGCCTTGGTCGACGAGCGTCTTCAGCAGCTGGTGCATCGTCAGGCTCATGAAACTCCCGTCAATTGCGCGCGGCGCGTCCGCAGCGCTCGTAGGTGTCGGATCAGAGCACGGTTTCCCGAACGACCTCTTCAACCGAAGTCGCCCCAGCGCGGATCTTGTGTAGCCCGGACTCTCGAAGGGTGATCATCCCCTCCTCGACCGCTTTGCGTCGCAGTTCCAACGCCGACGCACCGGACAGGATCAGCTCGCGGATGTCGTCGCTGATCTCCATCACTTCGAAGAGTCCAACGCGACCCTTGTAACCGGTGTTATTGCAGGTCGCGCAACCGCGGCCCTTGAACAGTTGGACTTTTGGTGCTTCCTCGACCGAATAGCCAACGTCTACCAACGCCTGTGTCGGCATCGAGATCTGCTCTTTGCACTCCTTGCAGATTCGCCGCACGAGGCGCTGCGCGCAGATCAAATTGACCGATGTGGAGACGAGGAACGGCTCGATACCCATGTTCATCAGGCGATTGATCGTCGACGGGGCATCGTTGGTGTGCAGCGTGGAAAGTACGAGGTGTCCGGTCAGTGCAGCCTTTACTGCGATCTCGGCGGTTTCGAAGTCGCGAATCTCACCGACGAGAATGATGTTCGGATCTTGTCGCAGGAAGGCTCGCAGCGCGGTGGCGAAATTGAGTCCGATCTGTTCTTTCATCTGGACCTGGTTGATCCCGAAAAGATTGAACTCGACCGGATCTTCCGCGGTCATG
>JANNRU010000654.1:0-5437 GCA_031401755.1 Acidobacteriota bacterium
AGCCCGCAGAAGGCAAGGGCGCCGGTCAGGATCATCAACAGTACACCCGCGGCCTCCAGGTGACCGCTCCCCGCCGTTTCGAACACGGCAACGGGATTCCAGGCGTAGAGCATCCCGCGGCTGCGCGAACGTCCCGAGCGGTGCAGCCATCGATCCAGGACCAATGCTGTGAAAAAGTCGAGCAGCCCGAAGACGATCCGAAATCCGCGGGTTCCCGCCCCGCCCGCGACGAGCACGCGGAAACCGAACTGCGCCAGCGGCGGGTAGATCGTTCGGATCTCACGATGGTTGATCCGCTCCCAGTCCGCGTCCCGCAGCACCGCCAACTCCGGAGCGTCCGGGGAATAGATGTAGGGGTCGATTCCGTGTTGTTGGACCCGTCCATCCCACACGTAGCGGTAGAGATCATCGGACAACCAGGGCTCCCCGGCAGTCGAGACCATTCTGAAGATCAGGGCTGCGACGAGGGCGCACCGACGCGCCGCGGACGAACCATTCGATGCTCGCACCACCCAGAGCATCGCGATCGTGAGCGCGAGGTAGCCGAGCACGAAGGGGACAGGTCGCCTGGCGAACGTCGGCGCCGCTGCAGCGGTTGCATAGAGGGCCGCGACCGCCACGGAAACGACCGCCACCTCCGCCACGCGGCGTCGATCGGCGGTATTCGAACCACGGCTGCGGGCCACGACGGCGGCAGCCTAACACGCCGACGGAGAATTCCGGCGGCGCGAGTGACATCAGGGCGGGAGAAATGCGCACCGCTATCTTGATCCTCTACTTTGCCGCGCTCGGCTCGCTGGCACTGTTCGGCGTGCACCGTTGGTTTCTGGTCTTTCTGTATCTGCGCCACCGCCCTGGACCGGAGCCCCCGGAGATCCCGACCGACAAGTTGCCGCAGTTGACCGTCCAGCTGCCGATCTACAACGAACTCTACGTTGCCGAGCGTCTGATCCTGGCCGTCGCCGCATTCGACTGGCCCCACGATCGGCTCGAGATCCAGGTGCTCGACGATTCGACGGACGAAACGACGGCGCGCATCGCGAAGCTCGTCGAACGCCTGCGCGGTACAGGGCTGCGCATCCTGCACCTGCGACGCGAGTCGCGAGACGGCTTCAAGGCTGGAGCCTTGGCAGCGGGGCTGCGCGTCGCACGCGGCGACTGGATCGCCGTTTTCGACGCGGACTTCGTTCCGCCGCCCGATCTCGTCCGTCGCCTGGCCGCGCACCTCGCGGATCCGCGGGTGGGGATGGTTCAGGCGCGATGGGGACACCTGAATGCCGACCATTCGGCGTTGACCCAAGCGCAAGCGTTGTTTCTTGACGGCCATTTCGTCGTGGAGCAGACCGCTCGCTGCCGATCCGGGAGGTTTTTCAACTTCAACGGGACCGCAGGAATTTGGCGACGAACGTGCATCGAGGACGCGGGAGGATGGCAGGCCGACACGCTGACCGAAGATCTCGACATTTCCTATCGCGCGCAGCTCGCGGGATGGAAGTTCGTTTTCCTGCCGCGGATCGTGGCGCCGGCGGAGCTCCCGGTGGAGATCGGCGCTTTCAAGGCGCAACAACACCGGTGGGCCAAGGGGTCGATTCAGACCGCGCGAAAGCTCTTGCCGTCGATCTTGTCCAGCCACTTACCACTGGGCGTCAAGATCGAGGCCGCGGCACACCTGCTGGCCAACCTGGGCTACCTGCTTATGGTCCTGGTGGCGACGTTGGTCGTTCCCGCGGTTTGGATCCGTCGAGAGACGAGCGCCTGGGAACTCGTCGCGCTCGACCTGCCTCTGTTCGCGCTCTCCACCCTCTCGGTCGTCGCCTTCTACCTGCTCGCGCGCCACGAGGCGGAGGGACACGCCCGAGCGTCGCTGCGTTGGATACCCGTGCTGATGGCAGTCGGGATCGGCTTGTCACTGAGTAACGCGCGCGCGGTAGTGGAAGCCTTGGTCGGCCATCGCTCAGGCTTCCAGCGCACGCCGAAGCTGGCCCTCGGCAGCGGCGAACCGCTCAGCGAGCGACGCTACCGAACCCCGCTACGGCGCGAGACGTGGGTCGAGCTCGTGCTGGCCGTCCATTTCTGTGCGGGCGTGATCCTGGCGGGTCGGCACCAACTTTGGGGTGCCATTCCGTTCTTGGCGATGTTTGCAGCGGGGTACGCCTATACCGGATTGACGGCGCTCGCTCAGCGCCGTTCAGCACGCTTCGTGGTCGCCGCCGGCTTGTAGGACGCCAGCTTCCGATAGTGCGCCGGCCGACGGGTTCATCACGGGCCTTACCGTCCTGGATCGCCGCACACGATCGCGATCGCCTCGTCCCCCGCACCGAGTTCGACCCCCAACGCCGGGCTGACCAGGACCGCGTTGGCCCGCGCCAACGCCAGCACGTCCCCCGATCCGGCGCTCGAGACCCGTCGCGCAACGAGCCGGCCGTTCTGTGACTCGACAAGT
The DNA here is from genome assembly GCA_031401755.1 of Acidobacteriota bacterium. GTDB lineage: Bacteria > Acidobacteriota > Polarisedimenticolia > Polarisedimenticolales > Polarisedimenticolaceae > JANNRU01. The sequence goes on from JANNRU010000654.1 coordinate 2,444, forward strand.
GCCAGCGAGAACGTCGTCCGGCCCGGCGGAACCCGTAGAGGCTCGGTGAGCCGTACGGTCAACTCCGAGTTTTCCCAGGCCACAAGCCCTCGCATGCGCCGCAGCGCGGGGGCGACGATGACCTCGAAGCCGACGAAGGCCGAGGCCGGGTTGCCGGGTAGACCAACCACCAGGCACCGCCCAACACGACCGGCGAGAATCGGCTTCCCGGGTTTCATTCGAACGCCGTGGAACAGCGTCACCATTCCGGCGGCCTCGAGCGTTTGACGGACTAGGTCATATTCGCCGACCGACACCCCGCCAGTGATGATCAAGACGTCGGCGTCGAGGGCGCGCTCGAAGATCGCGCGCAGCGCCCTGGGATCGTCCCCTGCGATGCCGAGGTAACGTGAACCGAGCCCGAGCTCGGCGAGCGCGGCGGCCAACATCGGGCCGTTGCTGTTCCGCACTTGATGCGCTGCCGGTGCCGTGCTGACCTCGATGACTTCGTCGCCCGTGGACAACAAGTGGATGACCGGGTCGGCGTAAACCCGGACTCGCATCCGTCCGACGGCGGCGAGCGCGGCGACCGCCACCGAATCGATCCTGCGCCCCGGTTCGAGAATTGTCGCACCGCGTGCGAGCTCCGTGGCCCTCGCGCGGACGTGCCGGCCCGGTTCCGCGACTTGGTGCAGGAAGATCCTCCCCGCATCGCGATCCTCGACCACCTCCTCGATAGGCACGACGGCGTCCGCCCCCGCAGGAATCAATGCCCCGGTCATGATGCGCACGGCCTGTCCGGCGCCGAGTACTCCGTCGGAGGGGACCTGTCCCGCGCGCACTTCGCCCACCACGTCGAGTTGAGTTCCGGCCACGGCGTCCGCGGACCGGACCGCGAAGCCGTCCATCGCCGACCGATCGGCCGACGGGAAATCGCGGTCGGCGACGATGGTCTCGGCGAGGACCAGACCGTGGAGTGCGTCGAAACCCAGGAGGTCGATCGTCCCCAAGGTCGCCACAGCGCCGGCGAGCCGACTGATCGCTTCACCGACCTCGATCATGCCCGACCCTCCGAGCCGGTTCGCGCGGCAACGATGATGCGCGGGATGCCGCGGAGGTCCCGCCGGACCGCACAGACCCCGAAGGACGAGTCCTCGAGAATCGCTCGAACGCGCTCGAGCTGTCCGAACCCGATCTCGACCACGAGCGTTCCTCCCTCTGCCAGGAGTGCACGCGCCCGGGGAACGAGCGCGAGGTAAGCTTCAACGCCCGATGGGCCGGCCACGAGCGCGGCACGCGGTTCGAAATCCCGTACCTCGCGTTCCAACCCTTGCCAATCGGACTCGGCAATGTAGGGTGGGTTGCCGACGATCACGTCGAACGGGCCACGAAGGTTGGGGTGCTCGGCAGCGAAATCACAACACATGAATCGGATTCGCGTTTCCACGCCGTGCCGAGCGGCGTTCTCAGCGGCGAGTTCCAGGGCGTCGGGCGAAAGGTCGATCGCGGTCAGGTCGAGATCGGCGCGCGCGACGGCGAGGCTCACCGCGATGCACCCCGAGCCGGTTCCGATGTCGAGCACACGCCCTCCGCCCTCCGGCAGCTGCGCGAGCACAGCGCTGACGGCGTCCTCGGTTTCGGGGCGCGGCACCAAGACCCGCGAATCAACGCGAAAGGCCAGCCCGCGGAATTCCTGTTCCCCGGTCAAGTACTGCAGCGGCTCGTGAAGCGCCCGCCGTTCGACCCAGTCGAACAGACAGCCCTCGGCACCCGCCGGCAACGGATCTCGGCGCCGGACCAGCAAACCTCCACGATCTCTGCCGAGCAGGTGTCCGAGCAAATAGGCCGCCTCCCACCTGGGTTCGGCCACGCCAGCCTCGGCCAGGCGGTTGCTGGCCCGGCCCAGCGCCTCTCCGATCGATCCCGGAGGATCGCCGGCGCACGAGCGTCTGGCCACCGCGGTCAGACCTCCACCTCGTGTCGCAGCCTCTCCGCCTGATCGTGCGCGGACAACGCATCGAGCAAGGGTTCGATCTCGCCGCTCATGATCGCGGGCAGGTTGTGCATCGTCAGACCCAGGCGGTGATCGGTCAGGCGATCCTGAGGGAAGTTGTAGGTCCGGATCTTCTCACTCCGGTCGCCGGAACGGACCATCGCACGACGCTCTCGGGCGATCGCTTCGTTTTGCTCGGCCAACATCCGATCGTAGAGCCTCGATCGAAGAACTTGCAGCGCCCGGGCCTTGTTCTTGTGCCAGGACTTCTCGTCCTGGCACTGCACGACGAGCGCGGTCGGCAGATGCGTGATCCGAACCGCCGACTGCGTCGTATTCACGCTTTGGCCGCCGGGACCGGACGAACAAAACGTGTCGATTCGAAGCTCTTTTCCCTCGTCGATCTTTATCTCGACATCGTCAGCCTCGGGGAGCACGGCGACGGTGACCGCCGATGTGTGCACCCGACCTTGTGCCTCAGTTTCCGGCACGCGCTGCACACGATGGACGCCGCTCTCGAATTTCAAGCGGCTGTAGACGCGTTGCCCTTCGACCAGCGCGATGACCTCTTTGAACCCACCCACCGAGCTTTCCGATGCATGCGTCACGTCGATTTTCCACCCGTGGGCCTCGGCAAACCGCGAGTACATCCGGAACAGTTCGTTCGCGAACAACGTGGCCTCATCCCCGCCAGCGCCGGCGCGGATCTCAAGGACCACGTTGCGCGCATCGTTGGGATCGCTCGGTAGCAAGGCGATCTTCAGCCGCTGTTCGAGCGGCTCACCCGCCGCCTGCAGTCGTCGGACCTCCGCGGCCGCCATCGCACGAAGCTCGGGATCGTCCGCCTGTTCGAGGATCTCCTGTGATCCGGCAAGCTCGGTATCGAGATCACGGTATTCGGCGTAGAGCCGGACGATCGGCTCGACCTCGGCGTAACTCTGGCTCAACTTCCGGTAACGATCACGGTCGTTGGCGATGTCCGGATCGGCCAACGCGCGCGACAACTCGTCGCGCCGCTCCTC
>JANNRU010000655.1:0-15333 GCA_031401755.1 Acidobacteriota bacterium
CGCCCGGCGGTACGCTCTCCCCTCCATGCGGCAAGGTGCAGATGGCGCTCCACTTCAAGCGCCTCGAGTTCACCGTCAAAAACCTCTCGCTGCCCTCCCAGGCGCGGCACTACAACCCGCGGGGTCGGCTCCCGGTGCTGCAGATCGGGAACGAGACGGTCGTCGACAGCACCGACATCCTGACCGCGCTCGATCGACGCTGGCCCGATCCCCCGCTTGCGCCCGCCGACCGTCAAGCGCGCGCGCAGTGCAAGATCCTCGAAGACTGGGCCGACGAGTGTCTCTACTTTTACGAGGTCTGGCTACGATTCTTGGACGCGGCCAACTTCACCCGCATCTCGACGGAGGTCTTGGCGAAACTCCCCCGTCCCGCGCGCTGGCTCGCACCGGGAATCGCACGACGAGAAGTTCGTCGACGGCTTCGTGGGCAGGGCGTCGCGCTCAAGGACGCGGCAACCGTGCGTCGCGAGTTCGAAGAGTGTCTTGACGCGGTCGTCGTCCTGGTCGAGCGCTCGTCGTTTCTCGTCGGTGAGCAGCCGACCCGAGCGGATCTTGCGGTCGCCTCCGTTCTGGATCAACTCCTGCTCGAACGGCTCACGCCCGACGCTGCCCGATCCATCGCCGCGCGCCCGGGCTTGAGCGGCTGGCTCGATCGCGTGCACGTGCATGCGCCGGCCGCCTGCTAGGGCCCGCTCATTCGGCCGGGTCCTCGCCGACGACACGTACCGGCAGCGGTTGCGCGGTGTCGAGATGCAACTCGCGTTGAGGGAACGGTACCGTCACTCCACCGGCGCGGAACGCGCGATCGATCTCTCGTTGCACGGCGTGCCGAGTCGTGATGAGTTGGTCGATCTGGTCCACGAAGATGTAGAGCCTGAAGTCCAGTGCGCTGTCGGCGAACCGATTGAAAAGCACCCGCGGAGCCGGGTCTGCGAGGACGCCCGAGGACCTCTGGGCCGCCTCAAGGAGCAATCGCTCAACGAGATCGACGTCGCTGCCATAGGCCACACCGACCTCGAGTGTCAGTCGGACGACCGAATCATCGAGCGTCCAATTTTGCACCTGCTGCGTGATCAGGTCGCGATTCGGAACGATCAGTTGTTTCCGGTCGACATCGACGATCGTCGTCGCGCGAACGTTGATTCGCGATACCGTTCCTGTCGTTTGGCCGACGGTGACCGTGTCTCCGACGCGCACCGGCCGCTCAAAGAGCAGGATCAGTCCCGAGACGAAGTTGGCGACGATCTCCTGGAGCCCGAAACCGATTCCGACCGAAAACCCCGCGGCCAACCATTGCAACTGCGACCAGTCGACCTTGATCGAGGCCAAGCCGGCCAGCACCCCGACGACGACCACGACATATTGCGAGACGGTGCTGATCGCGTAGCGCGCCCCGGTGTCGCGAGCGGCCGGCGCCAGCGCCTCGATCGAACCGGGAACGAATCGAGCGAGCACCACGGTCCCCACCAGAATCGCGATCGCGCCCAGGAGCGAGGCAACAGTGACGGCCTCGACACCGGCGCCGGTCGTGACGTGCCAGAGCTGGATGGTGTTCAGGTAGCGCACCGCGGGGAAAACCGGCGCCCAAACGAAGCCCAGCCCCACAACGACGATGAGGACCGCTAATCCGCGAATCCGGGCGATCGAAGTCAACCGTTCAGCGCGGGTCTCTTGTGGGCCGGACGGCAAGAGGAGCTTTCGATGGACGAAGCTCCAGATCAGGAAACCGCCGAGAACCACGGTCGCACTGTCAAGAATCCTCCGGAGGACCTCGACCGCCGTGTGGGAATAGCCCAGGGCGATCAAGGCGCCGGCCCCGACCCCGATGCCGACCGTGCTGATCGCGAAGAACCGGCGAAATCTCGGCCACTTGAACGGAGCGCCGAGTTCGGCGGGAGACTCGCCGGCACGCCCTCGCTTCATCAGCCTCGAGACTGCGTAACCGAGCGCGCCGAGAGCGAGCAACCCGACCACGGGATGCGCTCTTCCCGACCATACCTGCCGAAACTCTTCCGAATGCACCCGCAGGATGAGCGCGAGCAGAACTAGCGGCACGAAGACGCGGGAGAGTCTGCGAAAAACGACTGCGAGGAGTTGCGTCGCCTTCGGATTCCAACCCGCGATCCCGACCGCCACGCCCCCTGGCAACAACAGGGCTCGCCAGATCTCGATCTCGACGAGGATCGGGATGGCCAGAGGCAGCGCGAGACCCATCGACCGCGTGAGAGTGGGCGCGCCGGGCGCGCGGGAGAGGATCCATCCTGCGGCGTACGCCGCAAATGGCAATAACGCGGCGGTCAAGAGCGTATGGACAACGGCATCGCCGATCGGTGCGACACCGCCGCTGGCCTCGGCACCGTCCACGGCGGCCCGAAGTCGACGCCGCCAGACCGGCCGCGCGCCGGCGATCACCAACACCAACGCCAGCAGCGCGATGACCGGAACCGGGCGCTCTTCCACCACTCCTCGCAGCGCGCTTCCCGATTGGACCCACAGCGTCGGCGCGAGGAGCCGCCGCAGACCCTCGACGGCGGCGACCGCATTCTCCGGCGCGAGCGGCGGCTGCGTGGGGAGCCAGAGCACACGTTCATTGACGTAGGCGCGAAGGTCTTGGGCCAGAGTGATGATCTCTCGTTCAACGGCATCCGATTCGACCAGGAGCTCGAGGCGTCGCTCGGAATCCGCGAGCAGGACCGACAGCAGATCCCGCTTGGCGGTCAACAGGTCGCGCGCAACCACTCGTTGCCGCGCGGCGTCTTCCGGGGCGGGTATCCTCAAGCCGGCAATGATGCGTTCGATCTCCTCGGAGAGCTCATGCCTCAGCCGCGCTTCACGATCCTGCAGGTCGAGTCGGCGGTACTCTTCGTCCGCGATGGAGCGATCTCGGCGCCATACCGACCGACGCCGCTCCCAGAGCGCCGGAAGCGTGACCGCTGCCGTGCGGAGCACATGGCCCGCCGCGCTCGCGACACGAACGGACTCGACTCTTTGGCGCAGCGCCTCGAAGTTTCGAGCGAGCCGATCTCTCTCGTCTCGTAGACTATCGAGTTGCCGGCGCTCCTCGGCGCTCCGGGCCGCGTAACCGCGCGGGCCCGTTTGAAGCTCGATCAGCGAACGGGCCTCGCTCGTCAGGTCGGCAAAGCCTGGGTTCGCCGCCATCGCCTGTTCGGACGCGGTCTGCATTCGCCCGATGATCGGGTCCGGGGTCTCCTCGGCGGCGCGACCTCCGGTCAGCGCGAGCACGATCAGGAATAGGCGCGCGATGCACGTACCCTGCCGGACGGTTCGCCGGCGACCGTTCATCAATGCTCCATCGTTGACGTCACGGGCCGATTATAGAGGCCGGGTGGAAGTCAGTTGGTAGACTGCCCACGGAACGCGGCCGTCGGGATCATCGCCCGCTGGAGGACTTCGCGGATGCCGCCTTGGAGATCGACGACAGCCACTCTGTTGGTGCTGGCCGCAACCGCAGCGTCCGCAGCCGAGATTGAGGTGACGCCGTTCATCGGTGCCCGTTTCGGGGGCGAGTTCGAAGAGTTCCAGACCGGCCCCTTCGAGCGGCTCGAGCTGGAAGACGGCTCGAGCTTCGGCCTGACACTTGGATTAAAGGTCGGTCCGCATGCCGATATCGAGGTCCTCTACAGCCGACAGAGCACCCGCCTACGCTCCGGGCAGTTCCTGGGGCCGAGCGTGGACCTGACCGACATCAACGTCGATCAGTTCCATCTGGGTGGGCTTTACGTATTTCGCGAACAGTCCAGCGAATTGCGGCCCTTCGTGTCGTTCTCCGCGGGCGGAACGCGCTTTTCTCCCGAAGACGACCTGGCCAGCGAAACCAAGTTGTCCCTGGCTCTCGGCGGCGGTATCAAGTTCGCCTTGAGCCGCCATCTCGGCGTGCGCCTGCAAGTCCGCGTGGTCCCGACTCTGATCGAAGCAGAAGACGAAGTTTACTGCTGGTACGGCTGCGATTCCGTCACCGATTCGAACTGGGTCACGCAGGCGGAGTTGTCGGCCGGGTTGGTCCTGAAGTTCTGAGGCGCCGACGGCGCCTTCAGCGACGTCCCTTCCCGCCCGACGACCTAGGGGCTGGGGCTTTCGTTCCCGAGCTTCGCGGCCGCGCGGGGGCGCCCCTCGGTGCTGCGCCGCGAGCCCGAGCGCCGTGCTCCCGTTCGAGACCCTTCGGTACCGCGGCAGGAGGCTTCGGCGCGGCCGACGGGGGCCGCGTCGTCGGTGGCGTGCCCGGACGGGGTTGCTCTGGGGATCGTGTTCCAGGTGCTCTCGGCGGGGTCGCGGGTGTGGCGCGCGGCAATTCGCGCCAGCCCGAGCGGTCCCGCTGCTCCCAACTGCCATCCGTGCGGCGGCGAAAGACTTGACCCTCGCGATCGACGTACACGTCGTTCGGACGATTCGCACTGCGCACGCCCGGCGACTTCGTACCCGTGCCGAATGGAGGCCGCAACTCGCGGCGTGGCCCGTCGAGCGGACGCCGGTAGAGATTTTGCGGCGGCGTCCACGCGGGCTTCCCTCGACTCGTGTACGAGGCCGCCGGTCGGACTCCGACACGCTCGCCGGCTCGTGGCAACTTGTAGTGAACCGGCGGACGGTACCCGCCCGGGCCATACCATCCGCGGCAGGGCGCGTAGTACGCGTAACGCTGGTAGTCCCCGTAGTAACCCAGACCCAGGAATCCGTGCGAGTACCCGAAGCCGATCGACCATCCGCTGAACGGATAGTAGTGAACGTTGAAGCCCCAGGTCCAGAATCTTGGGTAATAGTAGGTTGGACCGTAGTACGCTGGGTAATACCAGCCCGTGCCCCAGACCACGCTTCCGTACCACGGGTAGCAGCCGACGTAACCTGGAAGGTATCCGACCCAGACCACGCTGGGGGTCACGTCGTACACATAGACGTACTTCGTCCGGTAGACCGGCGTCGACGGCGGAAGCGAATCGACCGCGTCGGGCCGGTGGTCGCTGACCTCCCAGGGCCCCTCGGGGCTGTCCGAGACGTACCAGACCCCGCTCTGACACAGGTAGAACCGCCCATCGATCTTCAGAACATCCGACTCGGTATTGACCGCGTAGGCAACATCGGTGCCGGCAATCTTTTCGAAACGCGATTCGCCGTCATAAGTGACGGCGAGATCCGTCGGGCCGCGCGTGATCGCGGCAGTCTGCGGGACCCAGGTATCGAGTACGGCATCGGTCGCCTCCGGCGTGCCCGCGACGTGAACTCGAACGGAGCCCTTCGTCGAATCGGGCGCGATCGTCGAAAATGCGGCCGGCAACTGGTCGGACCGGACCAGGTTCCACGGCCCGTCAAGACTCGCGGCCGCGAACCATCGGCCGGCGAGCAGGACGAACCAGCGCCCGGTTTCGACCTCGACGAACGCGTCGCTCGCCGTGTTCGTGGCGTAGAGCAACGCTCCGTCGCCGATCGGCGCCAACTCGGGTTGGCCGTCGAACGCGAGCAACTCCGACGGTTCCGTGGCGACGAGGACCTTGGGTTTGACCGGCGAACTCGCAGAGATTTTCGGCGCCCCGTCGGGCACCGCGTCACGCACGGCTTGGGGGGGCTGCCCGGCGGGCGACCAGGGTCCTTTCGCGCTCGCCGCCGAGTACCAGCCATAGCTGCTGCCCAGCCAATAGGTGTCGGTCGCCTCGTCGTGGAGGATCAGCGCGGGTGAATTGACGACGCGACGGACTTTGGAGTTCGGGATAGCGCGGAGCTGCGGCTCGCGGTCCACGACCACGAGGACCGCCGGCTCGTACTCGATCCGGATGGCTGGCGTCGCTGTACTCAGTCCCGTGTCGACCTCGCGGCGCAGCTCGGCCGTTTCCAGGCTCGCGACCAGACCCTCCAGGGCGATCGGGATCGGTTGGCGTCTCAGCTCGCGCTCGATGCGCTCCCGGAAGGCTTCGGCCTGCTCGTCCGTCGTATCCGGAAGGCGCACCCGGGAAACCTGGATCCCGTCGAGCCACGCTTGTCCCGCGTCCCGGTCGGTCCGGACCTGCGCGTCAAACCAGAGCGCGCCGAAGACCGCAGCGGTCTCGCGGTCGGTCGCGTCGGCTCGAACCGAAAATGCTGCCCGCCCGGTTAAAGTGCTCCCGTCGAGAACGTCTGGCTGGGGTTGGTAGACGACGACCTCGGCAAGATCGGTCTGGAATCGCAGTGGCCAGTCGGTCGCGGCAAGGAGCGAGCTCAGGCTGAGCGCCAGCGCAGGGGCGGCGAACACTATCGAACAAATCCTCAGAGTCCGGCGCATTTTCAGACCTCCGTGCCCCCGAACCATCCGTTTGACCCGTACTCTATCGTCCGGCGCGCGGGTCGACCAACCGGCGGGCGAGACACCGCCGATCCCTCCGCCGGCCCGTGCTAGGATCGCGCGGACGCCTCGAACTCAATGCCCAGGAGATAGCAGAATGCGATTTCTACTATCCATTTGGTCGCTAGCCGCGCTTGCTGCCGCGCCAACCCAGGCGGGCGATCTAGAAACGCTCGTGAGGCCGACAAAGACTACTTCGACATCCGGCTCGAGGTGGTGCCGATCTGGACCGAACGAGAGGATGGCCGCTGGCTCTACGTCGAGCAAGCCGCGGCCGACAGTCTGGATCAACCCTAACGCCAACGCGTCTACCGACTCACCAGCGGTAGCGACGGGACCCTGCAAAGTGAGGTCTTCGAGATTCCCGAGCCCCTGCGCTTCACGGGAGCATGGAAGAGCCCGGCATCGTTTGCGGATCTCAAGCCGGAATCCCTTGTACTCCGCACGGGCTGCACGGTGACGTTGCGCAAGAACGAAGACCAGGCGTTTGTCGGGGGCACCCAAGGAACGAATTGCGCGAGCACTCTCCGTGGCGCGGCCCACGCCGTTTCCAAGGTCACCGTTCTGCGGGATCGGATCGAGACCCTCGACCAGGGCTTCGCCGCTTCGGGAGAACAGGTTTGGGGGGCCCGGGGCGGTCCTTACCTGTTCGTCCGCCAAGAACGCCGAGAAGGACCCTGAAACATAAAAGGACGGCCCGAGGGCCGTCCTTTCATACGCTTTCGGTTCTTGCTGAACCGGCGCTTACTTAGCCTTCGCGATCGCGGGCTCGTACTTGGCGATCAATTCGGACCTGGCCTGCTCATCACCGGACTCGGCCTTGGCAGCTAGCGCGGAGGTCACGGGACAGCCCGAGGCCTTGGCGCGCACGATCAACTCGCCCATCGAAGCCTTGCAACCGTGGGCCGCGTTCGTGGCCAAGGCGCTGTCCGACGCGGCCTTCGCGCCGCCACAGCCCGCTACTGCCGCAGGCGTTTCGAACTTCGCCTGCAGCGCCGATTTCGCCTCGGCGTCGCCGCTCTCGGCCTTGGCCGCGAGTCCAGCCATCCCCTCGCAGCCGGACGCCTTGGCCTTGGCGACCAGGGCGGCGCTGGACGCAGCACATCCGCTCTTCGCTTTCTCAACAAGCGCCGCGGTTTCGGCGGTATGACCGCAGGTCGAATCGTCGGCACAGCAAGACTTGCCCTCTGCCGTTGCCGCGGCCTTTGCGGCGTCCGCGGCGGGACAGGCCAAGGCCGGCACGGCGGCAAGGCCTGCCGCGAACAACACCGCCATCGTCGTCAACATCATCTTCATACGCATCGTCGAGATCCTCCGTAGTGCTGATGGATTCTGGTTCAAGAAAATCTCCAAAATCCTACGCGGCCTCGCCGATACCGGCAACCACCCCCCCGCCGCCTAGCGAAGGCGGGCAATATTGGGGACCGGCCCCAAACAATGAACTCATCAATCAAGGCGTCGAGGGTCGGAGAACCTGCTCCGGCGACTCATCCTCGTCGGCCAGGACCAGGCATGGTAGCGTGCGTTCCGCTGAGCGCCGTGAAAGCACGAGTTCGCGAGAAACCCGTGCCAGGAAGCCCGCGAGCTGCCCCTGGATCACGAACTCCCCGAGATGCAGCCAGCGCGGAACCTGCTCGACCTTGGATCCTTGCGGGACGAGCAAACACCGCAGCGGGGCCTTGACGATCTCCTGCAAAACGTGGTCACCGCCGTAACGCTCGCGGACTTCGGTTTCCCAAACGTCCGCCTCGGTCTCCGAACCAATCAACACGCCGAGCCCGTCGAGCCCCTCCGCCGGTTTGAGCACGAATCTCGCGCGATCGGCAAGAGCCAGCTCCCGCAGGTCACGCTGGCGACCCTCGAATTGGGTCTTTCCCGGAACGAACATTCGGGTCCACGGGATCCGCGCATCGATCACCGCTCGATCTTCGGGCGAAAACCGCACCTGCCACCGTTCGTGCGTCAAGAACGCGAACAACCGTTTGGAGTGCGCGACGTCCGACGCGTAGCCGCAGACGGTGAGCACGGCGCCGGCGCGCGCCGCTTCGAACAACGCTCCCAACTCTTCGTGGCGCTCGACGAGATCGAGCAGCGTCAACCGTCGATAGACGAGGTCGATCGGACCCGCAGGCCCGCGCAGCTCCTTGCCGTTGAAGCTCAACTCCGAAGGCGCGACGACATCGGTCGGAACGCCCATCTTCGTGAAATCTCGCGCGAGGCCCACGTGCTCGGATGAGGTCATCAGGCCCGACCAATCGACGATCGCGATACGTCGCGGGAGGCGCCGCCGTTTTCCGCGCGCTTGGCGCCAAGCGGCGAGCAGTCCCTCGTACATCCGGCTCGTCAACGGCTGCGCGGTGGCACCGTGTCGTTCCAAGATCTCGCCGAGCTCCGGCAACAGCAACGCCTGCTGCCCGAGGAACTCGGCGAGCTTCCAACCCGCCGTGCCGTTGACGTTCAACTCGAGGAATCGCACGCGCCGGCCGCTCCAGTAGGAATCGAAGCGCGCGAGCATGACATGAGGCCGGAAGCCCGGCTCAAGCAAACACAGCTCTTCGATGTGCCTGGGTAGGTCAAAAAACGCCCGCACTTCCCGATCCGCCCGATACATCTCGATGACGCGCTCGACGATGCGCAACAGCCCGTCGGTCGTCCAACGCAGGTGCATCTCCTCGGCCGACGACAGCAACAGCGGAAACGCGTGAACGGCCGGCGCGATGCCGCCGAATTCGAGTCCTTCCCGGGCCACCGCGTCGGCGAGACTCTGTTCCAGCCGTCGCGCGAGCGCGGGCCTCCGCGAGACCCGACTCTCGAACTCTTCGTAGCAATGGCGAACGACGAGCGGGAGGCTGGCCGCATCCAACGCCTGATCTTCACCAGGAACCGCCGACGACGCGCCGGTCGCGCTCTCTGGCGTGGAGGAGACCGCGACGCGGCAGGTCGCCGGACCTGCGAAGCGATCGACGAAGGACGCCAAGTGCCGGTCGAGCAGCATCGACGCCGACGTGTGGAGCAACTCTCCCGCTCCGGCCTCAGCCAAGGCATGACGGCCGAAATGCAGTCCGAACCAGTAATCGCAGCAACTCGGGGAGTCCGGGGTGACCACGCCCTCGGCATAGAAGGTCCCGTAGGGCTCGTCGCGCTCGAGGGCCAACAGGATGCGCTCGACGATCGGTCGCCGGTGCGCTTCGCACCACAGAACGTCCTCTTCGTCGAAGTAAACATAGCGCCGGTCGGCAAGCCCCGGCCGCGCGCGCTCGGAAATCGAAGTGGCCAGCGCCTCCGAAACCAGATGCTCTCGAAAAGGATGCCTGGCGACGAAATCGTCGTGGGACATCTCCGACTCGCCGCCGTAATCGGCCAACACCGCGGGCCAGGGGTCCCGCACCGCGTGGCACAGCTCATGCGGCAGGATGACGTCGAGATGATCGGGCTCGGCTAGGCTTGACGGATGGTCCAGTCCGATGAACAACGTGTTCTGGCCCCGATCGAAGCGGCTGTAGCCCTCGGGCCGTTCGAGGCCGGCGAGCAAGACGACATCGCTACTGGGCAGGATTCCGGTGACGGATCGAAAGACTTCACCGATCCGGGCGACCCGGGCCGCGTAGTCGCCGGGGGTGATTTGTCGCAACAAGTCGCGGGCGCCTTCGAGGGTCGGGGCGCGGCCGATCGACGACCAATGGCGCTCCATGTCCTCGAGCAGGAGGGTGAGCGGGCCCGCCTCGCGCTGCTGGTCGAGCCAACTCCAAAAACGCGCCTTGAATTCGATCGTCCCGCGCGATCCGCGAACGATCTCCGCAAAATCCAAGGTCAGGTCGATGACACGCATGCGAAGAAGGCGTCATTATACTCACGCTTCCTCCGCGATTCACTGGGTACTGGAGACGTTTTCGGAGCGAAAACCGATCATTGACCCGAAAGCACCGCGCCCCTCGCGGATCCGATGCCGAACCGGTCGGTCGACGCCCGATAGCGCACGGTCACGTTGCGGACACCTTGGTCCCGAGATTCGATCTCGACCGAGCCATCCTCGTGCGCGAGCGCAAGCGCAGCGCCCTCGGTCGCTACCGCGAGCGCTCGATCCTGTCCTAGCGGGCGGTCACGGTCTCAGGCTCGGGCGTCGCGGCGGCCTTCGCCTGAGCGCGTCCCGAGCCGGACGCCACGGCCCCGCCTACCTGCAGCTCGCAGTCACCGAAGGCGACCCGCAGCGGACCCCCGTCTTCTCCGAGCTTCACGTCGAGCGTCTTCGCGCGCAACACGGTTCTGTCGCCGACCCGTCCGGACAGCTCGACCTTGTCGGCGTCGATCTCGCCGGAGATCTCGCCGCGAGAAATCAACGAGCCGACCTTGATCCGGCCGCCAACCGTGCCTTTCTCGTGGACGTGAAGCGACGGAGCGCTCAGGTCGCCGGTGATCCGTCCGCCGACGATGATGCCGCAGGACGAGACGACCACCCCCTCGAACTCGGTTCCCGGGGCGATGATGCTGTGTTCCACTTTGGTTTTGTTCTCCGCCATCTTGGTGTCTCCTTCAGCGCGCCCGGCTGATCTTGAGGCTCATCTCGCATCCCTGCTCGAATCCAAATCGCGTCGATTCGGCGTGCTGTTGCACGGCGCCGACGATCTTGCCTTTCTTGCCGATCAGTAGGCTCCGCGGTCCGATGATCGACGGTCCGTCACCGCCGGCCTCGAATCGGCCGTGGACGACGATGTCGCCACAACCGTGGACGCGGCAGTTTTCGAGTGAGCCGTGCTCACCGACGATCAGTTGGGCCTGCTCACCGAGTGCGATATCACACTTCTCGAAGCGGCTCTCGATCTCGACGACCGATTGCGTGCCGAACTCGAGCGATGCGTTGCGCAGTACATCTCCGCGCCCAAAGAAGCGACGCTGCTGGTCGCCGGATGCGGCGACAGCCACGCCGACCGCAGGTGCCGTCCCGCTCTTCAGCCGCGTGTAGTACTCGACGAGATCCGCGCCCTCGACCCGTACATCCCCGGCCTTGGTGGAGAAGTCGACCCACTCGACCTGAACGCCGGCGAACTGCTCGGGCACCGCCGAGATCCCAGCCAGCTTGGCGCCGGTCAGGATCGCTCCGGAGATATCGGCTCCGCGCACGCTGCTGCCGCGCAGGTCCGCGTCGGTCAAATTGGCCCCGATGAGTGAGGCCGAGTCGAGAATCGCACCCTCGAGCACCGCGCGGACAAAGACAACCGAGCGACCACAGGCACCGCGCAGATCGGCCTCGGTCAGCACCGCCTCGGTCAGATCGGCCTCTTCGAGGTTGGCTTTCTCGAGCCCGGCGTACTGCAAGTTCGCTTGCATGAGCTTGGCCCCGCCGAGGTAGGCTTCGCGCAGGTCCGCGCTGGACAAGTTCGACGCCAAGAGTTCGGCACCCCCGAGGTTGGCCATTTCGAGTTGTGCCGAGGTCAGGTTGGCGCCGTTCAACTTGGCGCCTTCGAGATTGGCACCCTCGAGATTGGCGCGGCTGAGGTCGGCATTCTGCAGGTTCGCACCTTGGAGGTTGGCTCCCTCCAAGTCGGCTTTTTGTAGGTTTGCGCCTTCGAGGTTGGCGCGCGACAGATACGCGTCACGCAGGTTGGCCGAGGTCAGGTTGGCCTTGGCTAGATTTGATTCCTCGAGGTTCGCCCCCTCGAGATCGGCCCGCCGAAGTCGCGCGCCACCGATGTCGGCCTTGCTCAGGTTCATCTGCCGCAGGTCGGCGCGTTCCATCGCCTGCCCCTTGCGTAGCGTCTCGATCACTTGGGCGCGTGTGTAGTCGGCCATGAAAGCTGACCTCTCAGACCCGCGGACGGGCCGTTGGGTGAATGGTTTCGGGGTTGAACGGGATCTCTGAAACGCCTACGTCACGAGCGAGAAAGATCTCGAGTTTCTCGATGCGTTGATCAAAACCGAGCTTCTGGATCTCCTCGATAACGGTCAGCTCGCCCATCTCGGCGAGCACGACGTTGATCTTCAGCGAGCAGGCCTGCCGACTGCTGCGGGACCCGCGCTTTTGCGCGGCGATCGCGTCGTCGGGGTGGTCGGCCTCGCAGGCCGTCTTGAAAGCCCGATGATGTCGCTTCAGGTCGGCGACGAGATCGACCAACCTGCGTCGGTGGCCGTCGAGCAACTCTTCGGGAGAATTCGCATCGAGACGGTAGCGATGTTGCTGGATCTTCTCGCAAATGCGCGCGCAAAGGGGAACGGGAACACCACTCGTGTCCGCCATCTCCTCGGCATTCGCCAGGAACAGCGTCTCGAGGGAGGTCAAGCCCGCCTCGTACAGCCGCTCGATCGTCACCGTTCCGACACCCGGCACCTGGCGCAGCAGCGAGTGGATGATGATCCCTTCGCGGCGATGGTCGTCCTCTCCCAAAGCAAACGCATCCGGGAGGATCTCGACCAGTTCGTCGTAGATCGACAGGATCAGCTCGCGCGTCTCGCCAGCGAGTTCGCGGGAGTCGTCCTGCTGGGCCATGGCCAACGACTCGTCGAAGTCGGCCAGGCACCGCGTGACCTCGGGGATCTCCATCGACTCGGCGGCGCTGAGAATGCTGCCGACGACCGGCCGTGAGATGTCGACCCATTCCTTGGGCGTCGCGCCACGGCGCAACTCGAAGATGAAGTTCTTTACCGGCCGCGAGTGGAGGGAAACGATCCCCGCAAACAGTTCGCGCGCAGCGGTTGCGTCGAAGGGGTCTGTGGGCCGGCTGACCGAATCGTCGCCGCCGGGCGTCGTGGCGTTTTCGAACGCCGCGTCCAGCTCCGAATCGAGCTCGTCCGCGCTATGTGCCGGCACGGAGGCCATTTCGGGAAGCTCGAGAACGACGGCAGGCCTGGATGTCGCCGCAGCTATCTCCCGGGATGGGCGGGGCGTCGGTTCGTGGACAGCGGTCGGCACCGCCGGCCGCGGCGCGCTCCAAAACGACGTCAGATAGCGTAGGATTCCCATGAAACTTCTGCGCTAATGATTAGGGCGGCGGTCCGGCGAAAACAAGTCACGACAGTCACGGATCGCCAGAGAAACTCGGATGTGGCGCCTCGGATTACAAAGTTGTTTTGCGTCGAATCTCCCTGCTGGTAGGCTCGTCGCGCAAGATTCCGGAGGATTACCGATGAAGCGAGGTCGACGAGCGGCAGGTTTGGGGCTCTTCGTGATACTCGGTGTCGGGTGCGCCGGGGGCGCATCGCGTCACCCGCAGACGCTTCCGCCCGGACCCGCGCCCACGTCTAAGACCCGACTCGATGTCCCGGTGCCCCTCGATTCGGCGGTGCGTCACGGTCGACTCGACAACGGACTGACTTGGTACGTGCGCGAGAACCACAAGCCTGAAAAGCGCGCCGAGTTGCGTCTGGTCGTTAATGCCGGATCGACCCTTGAGGACGACGACCAGCGTGGACTCGCACACTTCGTCGAACACATGGCCTTCAATGGAACCAAGCACTTCGCCAAGCAAGAATTGATCGATTACCTCGAGCGGATCGGCATGCGCTTCGGCCCGGACATCAACGCCTACACCAGTTTCGACGAAACGGTCTATATGCTGCAGGTGCCGACCGACGACGACTCCATCGTCGCCACCGCATTCCAAATCCTCGAAGACTGGAGCCACAACGTCCTGTTCGAAGACCTGGAGGTCGAAAAAGAACGCGGAATCGTGATCGAGGAATGGCGTCAGGGGCGCGGCGCGGGGGGACGGATTCGCGACCAGCAGTTACCGGTGATGTTCCACGGCTCGCGTTACGCCGAACGGCTCGTCATCGGTGACAAGGCCACGCTCGAATCGTTCCGGCCCGAGGTCCTGCGGCGCTATTACCAGGACTGGTACCGGCCCGAGCTGATGGCCGTCATCGCGGTGGGAGACTTCGATGCGGACACCATCGAAACCCTGATCCGCGAGCGATTTTCAAACCTGTCTCCGCGGCCGGAGCCACGCCCACGCGTCGAACACCCGATCCCCGACCACGAGCGGACGCTCGTTTCCGTGGCCACGGACCCCGAGGCGACTGCGATCTCGGTGTCGGTCGGCTACAAGCGCCCGCCGATCCCGAGGAAAACGCTCGGAGACCTTCGACAGTCCGTGGTCGATGGGCTGTACCACTGGATGATGTCACTCCGCCTGCGCGAGCTGTCCCAGAAGGCGGATCCGCCGTTCCAATACGGCTTTGCCGGAGCCGGGGGGCTGGGGCGAACGAAATCGATCTACCAACTCAGCGCCGGGGTGCGCGACGGGGGGATCTCGCGGGGCCTCGAAACCCTGCTCACCGAGGCCCGGCGCGTCGAGACCCACGGCTTCACCGCGACCGAGCTCGCACGCACCAAGGCCGAGTACCTCCGACAGGTCGAGCGGCAGTACGACGAACGCGACAAGCTCGAATCGGAGTCGTTCGCCGGACGCTACGTCGGCCACTTCCTAGAGCAAGATCCCGTACCGAGCGCCGAGTTCATGCTCGAGATCAGCCGGCAGTTGATCCCCGAGATCACGCTGGCTGAGGTCAACGCTCGCGCCAATCAATGGATCTCCGACACCAATCGGGTGATTCTGGTCAGCGGGCCGAAAAAGGAATCCGCGGGGATTCCGGATGAGCCGGCGCTGCTCGCGAGCTTCGACGCGGTCGAAAAGCTCGAAATGACGCCGTGGCTCGATCAGGTCCGCGACGAACCGCTGGTTTCGCAAGTCCCCGTTCCCGGATCGGTCGTCGCGAGCGAATCGATCGACGAACTGCAGGTCACACGCTGGAAGCTGTCGAACGGCGCGACGGTGCTGCTCAAACCGACCGACTTCAAGAACGACGAGATCGTCTTGCGGGCCACCAGCCCGGGAGGTCATTCCCTCGCCCCGGACTCGGTGTTTCGTTCCGCGCAGTCGGCCGGTTCCATCGTCGGGCAGATGGGTGCAGGAAACTTCAATGCGATCGAGTTGGGGAAGGCGCTGACCGGCAAGGTCGCCTCGGTCTCGACCTACATCAGCGAGACCTCGGAGGGGCTATGGGGCACGGCGTCG
>JANNRU010000656.1:0-7373 GCA_031401755.1 Acidobacteriota bacterium
CCATCGTCGGCTCGGCCGGCTCGGGCTCCGTGCGACCCCGAATCAGGGCCGCGCCCCAGCGGAACAACCAGGGCGCCACGGCCAAGAGCGCCAGCGCTCCCCAGCGCGGCCCCGCCGGAGATTCGAAAAACGGAGTGAAGAACTCATCCGGGTAGGAGAATCCCAACAGCTCCAGCACGACACCGGTGTCGTAGTACAGGACCACCGACAGCACCGCGAAGTCGGCGACGTCGGGAATCTTGGCGGCGCGAATGCGCCGCAAGAACGGTCGCAAAGCGCCGGCGTGAGACAGCAGCATTGCGATGGTCCCGAGCCAGTTCAACAGAATCGCCCCAGCTCCCCGGTCTGGACACGGCGAGAGCGCTCGATTCTCCGCCGAATGGACCCCGACGTCCACAGTGAAGCGGCTGGCATCGCCTAGCGGGACGGGAGGTGTTATCGTCGAGCGCGGTCACGCTTGAGTTCTCCTTGGCGGGTCTGGTGCGCACCCCCCTGGTCAGCGTCGGAATTCCGGTCCGCAACGGCGGGGCCACGTTTCCCGATGCGATTCGATCCGTGCTGGCCCAGAGCCACGGCGATTGGGAATTGCTGATCGTCGATGACGGCTCCGATGACGGGTCGGATCGGCTCGCCCTCGCACTGCGCGATCGTCGCATTCGCGTAGTCGCCGACGGGCAACGACGGGGACTCGCTGCGCGCCTGAACGAGATCGCGGGCCTCGCTCGCGGCCGCTACCTGGCCCGCATGGATGCGGACGACCTGATGCATCCGCTACGGCTCGAGCGTCAAGTCGCGCATCTGAGCGCGCACGCGGAGTGCGATCTGGTCGGTACGGCGGCCTGCATCGTCGGCCCGGACCTTCGCCCGCTCGGCATTCGCGGAGAGCGTCCGTTGGACACGTCGCTCGCGTCGGTCTTGCGGCGGGGCCTGTTCATCCACCCCTCGGTGATGGGACCAGTCGAATGGTTTTGCCGCCACCCCTACGATCCGGACTACGTTCGCGCCGAGGATCTGGAACTCTGGTGCCGAACCTGCCGCGAATCGCGCTTCGGCTCAATTCCAGAATCGCTGCTGTTCTACCGGGAAAGCGGGCTGCGCCTGACCGATTACATCGCCAGTTGCCGAACCCATCGCCGAATCGCGCGACGCTACGGACCGGCCGTCGGCCCCGGCGAAACCACCCGATTGATCGTCGGGTCGCACCTGGCCGAACTCGTCCATCGGATCGCGCATCGCGTCGGTCTCGGGAGTCGGCTGGTCCGCCGGCGCAGTCGACCGCTGGAGGCCGGAATGAGGGCACAAGCCTCGCGCACGATCGCTGAGATTCGCGCCACCGCCCTTCCGCTCGCGGACCCGGGCCGCAGCACGCCGTCGAGTCCCACCCATGGGTGAGCAGGGCGAGCGGCTTCGCATCGTGCACGTCACCACGGTACCGGAAACACTCTGGGCCTTCTTTGGCGGCTTGATCGGTAGCCTGCTCGCGCGCGGTTACGAGGTCCACGCGGTCTCCTCCCCAGGCCCCGCGCTCGACGCGTTTGGCGATCGGGAATCGATCCCCGTCCATCCGCTGCCGATGGAACGCGGCATCCATCCCGCGCGAGATCTGGTGACGCTCGCCCGGCTGGTGCGACTCTTTCGGCGACTCCGCCCGCGCATCGTGCACGTACACACGCCCAAGGCCGGTCTGCTGGGCATCGTCGCGGCCCGAATCGCCGGAGTCCCGATCCGCCTGTACCATCTCCACGGACTGCGCTTGGAGACTTGTCGCGGTTGGCGACGCCGCACGCTGCGGCTCTGTGAGCGCGTCGCCTGCCGATCCGCAACGCGCGTGTTGGCCGTCGGCTCCTCGGTTCGCGAGCGGGCCGTGGCCGAGGGTCTGGCTCCGGGCTCCAGGATCGCAGTTCCCGGCACTGGCAGCTTCGGCGGAGTCGATGCGAGAGGGCGATTCGACCCGGCGTCCTTTTCAGCGGAGTCGCGGACGAGGCTCAGGGTACGGCTCGGTCTGCCACCTGATGCGGTGGTCCTCGGATTTGTGGGGCGCCTGGCGCGGGACAAGGGGCTGGGCGAGCTTGCCGCCGCGTGGCGAGCCGTGCGGCAGGACGATGATCGACTGCGCCTGCTCATCGTCGGTCCCGACGACCCGTCCGATCCGCCCGCGGGCGAAGTCCTGGTCGATCTGGCAGCCGACCCCCGTGTTATCCTGGCCGGTGAACAACGGGATCTTCCGCCGCTCTACGCCACGATGGACATCGTCTTGTTACCGACTTTCCGCGAAGGTTTTCCGCTTGTGCCGCTGGAGGCGGCGGCGATGGGGCTGCCGGTGATCGGCACGACCGCCACCGGCTGTCGCGACGCGGTCGTGGACGGAACCACCGGTCTGCTGGTTCCTCCGGGAGACGACGCAGGCCTGGCCCGAGCAATTCGGATCTATCTCGGCGATCCAGTTCGCCGCACGCACGACGGACTTGCCGGCCGCGACTGGGTGCTCGACCGCTTCCGTCCGGAACTGTCGTGGGACGCCCTCCACGCGGAGTACGCCCGGCTCGTGGCCGAGGACGAATCGGAGTCGCGTCGACGGGCCGGGCGAGCCGCATGATCTCGCGGCGACGAACTCTCGACCTCGTCGTCGCGCTCACCGCTCTGGCGCTGCTGCTCCCCGTCTTAGTCTTGGTCGGCTGCGCGGTCCGGGTCCGGCTCGGTCGGCCGGTGTTCTTTCGTCAGCGGCGGGCCGGCAGACACGGATCGCCGTTCTTGATCTGCAAGTTCCGCACAATGACCACCGCGGTCGACGGGTCGGGGCGGCCACTTCCCGACGCCGAGCGAATGACGCGGTTCGGCCGGGTCCTGCGGGCCACGAGTCTGGACGAGTTGCCCGAGCTCTGGAACGTGGTGCGAGGCGAGATGAGTCTCGTCGGTCCGCGCCCGCTGCTCGTCGACTATGTCGAACGTTTCACGCCGCGTCAGGCTCGTCGGCTCGAGCTGCTGCCGGGAATCACGGGTTGGGCCCAGATTCACGGTCGAAACGCGCTCTCCTGGGACGAGCGTCTGGAGCTCGACGTTTGGTACGTCGAGCAACGGCGACTGCGGTTGGACCTGTGGATTCTCGCGGCAACGCCATGGGCCGTGATCCGCGCGCGCGGGATCCATGCCCCCGGCGAGGTCACGATGCACGAACTACCGCGTCGCCCGGACGCGCATTCCCGATGACCGATCTCGTCATCTTCGGAGCCGGCGGACACGGACGCGAGGTCTTGCAGGTCGCGCTCGATATGAGCGCCGATCGTTCGCGCTGGAACCTGATCGGTTTTGCCGACGAAGACGAAACACTCGCCGGACAGAGCTTGCAGGGGCTGCCGGTGCTCGGAGGCCTCGCACAACTGCGCGACCTGCGGACGGCGGCATTGGTCGTGGCGATCGGCGCGCCCGCCCGGCGCCGGCGAGTCGTCGAGCGCTTGCGCGACGCCGGTTGGACGCGCTTTGCCCGGTTGGTTCACCCGCTGGCCTGGTGCGGCCGTAACGTTGAGATCGCCGAAGGATCGGTCGTCTGCGCCGGGGTCAAGATGACGACCGACATTCAGATCGGCCGTCACGTCCTGCTCAACCTGAATTGCACGATCGGCCACGACGTGAGAATCGGCGATTTCGCGACGCTTGCGCCGGGCGTCGGAGTCTCGGGCGGATGCCAAGTCGGGGAGGGGGCCGAACTGGGGACCCACTCGACCCTCATTCCCAAAGTCGTTGTCGGGAACTGGTCGGTCCTGGGCGCCGGCGCGGTGGCGATCCAGTCGATCGAGCCTGACGCGACCGCAGTCGGGATTCCCGCGCGCACCATCCGCCGTCGCGAGCTAGGATGGCACCTCGCATGATCGAGCAGAACACCGGACTCGAAATGGCGCTACCGGACATCGACGAAAGCGATGTTCAAGCGGTGGCCGAGGTCGTTCGCTCCGGACGCCTGTCGCTCGGCCCGCGGTTGGTCGAGTTCGAGGCGCGGTTTGCCGAATACTGCGGTGTCGGCCACGCGGTGGCGATGAGTTCCGGAACGGCGGCGCTGCACGTCGCGGTACGCGCGTTGGGGATCGGGCCGGGCGACGAAGTAATCGTCCCATCGTTCACCTTCGCCGCGAGCGTGAACGCGATTCTCTACGAGAACGCGACGCCGGTTTTCGTCGACATCGAGCCGGACACCTACAACCTGTCTCCCGCTCACGTGGCGAGTCGCATCGGGCCGCGGACCCGGGCGATCCTGGCCGTAGATGTTTTCGGTCATCCGGTCGACCAAACCGCGATCGGCCGCCTGGCGGCGGCCCACCGAATCCCCGTGATCGACGACGCTTGCGAAGGTCTCGGGGCGACCTTCGACGGACGACGCCTGGGGACCTTCGGTGCGGCGGCGACCTTCGGTTTCTACCCGAACAAACAGCTCACGACCGGAGAAGGCGGGATGCTCGTCACCGACGACGCTCAACTTGCCGAAACCGCTCGCAGCCTCCGCAATCAGGGACGATCGGCGATGGGCGCCTGGCTGGAGCACGAGCGTATGGGTTACAACTACCGTCTGAACGAGATGAGCGCGGCACTCGGCCTGTCGCAGCTACGACGGATCGAAGCCATCCTAGCCGCTCGCTCGCGCGTCGCGGAGCTCTACACCGAACGCCTGTCGCGCGTCGACGGACTGCGCGTTCCGATCGTGCGCGACGGGGTCGGCATCAGCTGGTTCGTCTTCGTCGTGACCGTCAACGACGAGTTCGACCGCGACCGTCTGATGGGCGAGCTCGCCCGGCGCGGAGTGCCGACACGAGCCTATTTTTCACCGGTTCATTTGCAACGGTACGTTCGCGAACGATTCGGCTACCGCGGCGGCGAGTTGCCGATCACCGAGGCGGTCGCCTTGAAGACGCTGGCCCTGCCGTTCCATGGCCGCATGACCGGTGCCGACGTCGATCTCGTGGTGCGGGCCCTTGAGCAGTCCCGGGATGCGGCGAGCACCCGTGGCTGAGCGAGCCCCCGGGACGGTCAACGGCTTTGGCGCCCAGCCGGGCGCGTTGCGGGTCATTGGCGTAATTGCGTTGGACGGTGCGATCGCCGCGCTGAGCATCTGGATCGCGACTTCGCTGCGCTTCGAGGGGCAGATCACCGAACCTTACGCTTCGCTGCTGCCGGCCTATGCGTTACTGCTGGCCAATTTCCGCTGCTTGGCCAGCTTGCTATTCAAGCTGCATCGCTGGTCGTTCCGCTACTCCGGGCTCGCCGAAGGGGCACGGATCGGGGTCGCCGCGGTCTTCGGGACTGGCATCTTTCTGGCCGCGTTCTACCTGCTGCGCGATCCCGGTCCGCCGCGATCGGTGGTCGTGCTCGAGCTACTGTTGTCGACGATCTTGATGGCGTCGATGCGGTTCTCGCCGCGGCTGGCCGGAATCTATCTCACCGATTGGCAACAGAGCCGCGGCGACCGCCGGGTGAGGACGCTGATCGCCGGCGCCGGTGCGGCGGGCGAGATGCTGCTGCGGGATCTGCGGCGCTCAGACCTCCATCGATACCAAGTGGTCGGCTTCGTCGATGACGATCCCACCAAGCACCACACCATCGTCGGCCGTCGGACGGTCTTGGGTTCGATCGCCGAGCTTCCGCAGATCGTGCGCGAGCAGCGGGTCGAGCAACTCCTCATCGCGATTCCCAGGATCGACGGGGTCCGGGTCCGCCAGATCTTGACTGCCTGTCGCGACCTCAAGCTGCGCTTCAAGATCCTGTCCACGTCGTTTCTGACACAGGAGCGGCGATCGCCGGCCCAGATGATGGAAAATCTGGTCCCCGAGGATCTGCTGCAGCGCGAGGTGGTCAGCTTTGATCGCTCGCGCGCACCCGACATGCGCGAGCGTCGCGCACTGGTCACCGGTGCTGCGGGATCGATCGGCAGCGAGATCTGCCTGCAACTCCTGAGGGCCGGGCTGCGTTCGCTGACCGTTGTCGACTTGAACGAGAACGGGCTCTACCTCCTGCAACGCCGGATGCAACGCGAGTTTCCATCAGCCGAGATCGCCAGTGAGATCGGCGACATCCGCGACGTGGAGCGAATGGAGAAGCTCTTCTCCACCTACCGGCCACAGGACGTGTTCCACACCGCCGCGCACAAGCACGTCCCCCTGATGGAGAGCGCGCCGGGAGAAGCGGTGAAGAACAACGTGTTCGGCACCAAGAACGTCGCTTCGGCCGCGGACCGCTGGGGGGCCGAGCGGTTCGTCTATATCTCGACCGACAAGGCGGTTCGGCCGTCGAGCGTGATGGGCGCGACCAAGCGGCTCGGTGAAGAGATCGTCCGCGCGTTCGCGCGCAGATCCCAGACCCGCTACTGCGCCGTGCGTTTCGGCAACGTGCTCGGTTCGGCCGGATCGGTCGTGCCGTTGTTCCTGGAACAGATCGCCGCCGGTGGGCCGGTAACGGTCACCGACCCCGACGTTCGGCGGTATTTCATGACCATCGGTGAAGCCGTCGCGCTAGTGCTCGAAGCCGGCTACGGCGACTTCGGCGAATTGTGCATCCTGGACATGGGTGAACCGATCCTCATCGCCGACCTAGCTCGCGATTTGATCACGATGGCCGGTCTAGTTCCGGGGGAAGACATCGCCATCGAATTCACGGGGCTGCGTCCCGGCGAGAAGCTGCACGAGCAGTTGATCAGCGACGAGGAATCGGTTACGACTCGGGTCCATCGCAAGATCCTGGTGACTGCGTACTCCGAGCCCAACCTCGACGTCGATCGGGACCTGGCGCGGCTCGAACGAGAGGCGCTCACGGGGAACGACCGAGACGTACGACGCGCACTCGTCGCGCTCGTGCCGACCTACAAGTCGCCGGCGACCGCGGTGCCGGAGTTGCGGGTGGCCGCCGAAGGCCGCGCCGCAGGCGCGGGCCGACCGCGAATCCCGCACGACCCGCTGCCGCCCGGCAGACAGGGAACCGTCGGCTGATGGCCTCCCCGCCCGCCAAGTGCCTCTCGGTGGTCGTGCCGGTCTACAACGAAGCCGCGACGGTCGAACGATTGCTGCGCGCGGTGCTTGCCGCGCCTTTGCCCGTGGGGCTCGAGATCGAGGTCGTGGTAGTCGACGACGCTTCGTCGGATGGAACCGTCGCCAAGCTCGCATCCCTCGCCGGAGAGCCGCGAATCCGCTACTTCCGCCAGTCGGCGAACCGCGGTAAGGGCGCGGCGGTTCGCCGGGGATTCGCCGAGGCTCGTGGAGAGATCATCCTCGTTCAGGATGCCGATCTCGAGTATGATCCGGGCGAGTATCCGAAGTTGTTGCTCCCGATCCTCGATGGCCGCGCCGACGTCGTCTTCGGCTCGCGGTTCATGGGCGGCGACGCGCATAGGGTTC